>JAGGWI010000251.1 GCA_021157505.1 Desulfuromusa sp.
ACCCTACGGGATTCGTGAGTACAAACGGCTACTGACCGGGCCAACCTATGCGAAAAAACTGGTCGAGACCGCCCGCAATGCTGGCGCCAGTATTGCCCTGAAACAGACTGTCACAAAGCTGGAACCGGGAGGGCTCCTCACCATTGCCTCTCCCGAAGGGTTGAGAAAGTTGACCGCGAAACGGGTTCTCCTGGCCACCGGAACCCGTGAGACACCGCGTTCAACGCAACTGGTTTCAGGTGACAGAGCACTGGGGATCTGTAACACCGGCACCCTGCAGTCAATGTTCTATCTGAAAGATATGGTTCCATTTCGCCGTCCAGTCGTCATCGGAACCGAAATCGTCAGTTTTTCTGCCCTCTTTACCTGTAAAAAAGCAAAAATTCGACCAGTAGCCATGCTTGAAGAAGGTCGACGCCCCACCGTACGCTGGCCAATCCACTATGCGGCACGACTGTTTGGTGTCCCGTTGCTTCTGGAGACTCAAATTGAAAAAATTATTGGGGATAATCGAGTTGAGGCTGTCCTGATCAAAGAGAAAAACGGAAACATTCGTGAACTTACCTGTGACGGTATTCTCTTCACCGGAAAGTTCACCCCGGAATCAGCCCTTGCCCGCATGAGTCATCTGCAACTCGACAACAAAACCGGGAGTCCAATCGTTGATCAATTTGGTCGTTGCTCTGATCCAGCCTATTATTCAGCGGGTAATGTGCAACAATACCACCCGGACGGCGACACCTCCACTCATGTCCCCATCTACTACACGATGGACAATCTCCCACAACCGGTTGAGGTGGCAGGTCAATGCTGGAACGAGGGACGGGTGACAGCAGAATGGATAGTGAAAGATTTGGATGGGACGATGTCGTCGTTGTAAAAAAACACGACTCTTCCGGTTTAAAATTCAAAAATCCTTGTATTTCCTGACATATTCACTATCCTTTAAACACGTTTGACAATAAACTTATCTCAACTTAATTGACAGAACCCCGAACCCTGAAGAGGCATCCCATGTCATTTGTCAGTATTTTTAAAAATCGTACCGGCATTGAAAAAGAGATCGACAGCTTTCTCAACCTGGCCAGCGAATCCGGGCTGATCTTCAACCAGGGGATAGATGCCTTTCTCGGCAATAATCTAGATGCGTTCAGTGAGCATCTCAGTCATGTTGTGGAGACCGAAAAAGAGGCCGACACTCTCCGCCTCTCGATAGAGGATTTACTTTACCGGAAAACCCTGATCCCGGAATCACGAGGGGATGTTCTGGAACTGATTGAGCGGATGGATGCACTACTGGGACGATTTAAAGGAGTGCTGTTTCGGATCGAAATCGAACGCCCGGATATCAAGCCACAATTTCATGATAGCTTGAAAAACTTATCTAACTGCGTGATTCAAGCCGTCGAAGCAGCAACCCTGTCGCTGAGATCTTACTTCAAAGATATTTCTCAGGCCACCGATCATATTCACAAAATTGCATTCTGGGAAACCGAGGCCGACAAAGCATCGACCAGTTTACAAAAAGCTATTTTTAACAACCATGAATTGGGGCTTGATTTAAAAATGCAGTTACGTGACCTGGTCAGAAGCATCGACAAGATCGCTGATCATGCTGAAGATTTAGGTGACACCTTGGCTATCTACGTTATTAAACGCTCGCTATAAGATAAGACGCCTTTATGTTTCTGTTCTTCCTTTCAAGCGGCATGTTTCTCGGTTGGTCTCTGGGTGCAAACGATGCCTCCAACGTCTTTGGTACGGCGGTCGGTACGCGCATGCTCAGATTTCGTACCGCTGCGATTATATGCTGTATCTTTGTTGTTCTGGGAGCCGTAATCAGTGGTGCCGGGGCAGCCCACACCTTGGGAAAACTGGGGGCGGTCAATGCCGTTGCTGGAGCTTTTGTGGTGGCATTTTCCGCGGCCATGAGTGTTTATCTGATGACCCTGGCGCGCTATCCGGTATCGACATCCCAGGCGATTGTCGGAGCCATTATCGGCTGGAACCTTTTCACCGGATCGCCGACGGACAGCAACGCTCTCTCTAAAATTGTGATCACCTGGATAGCCTGTCCAATCCTGTCGGGGATCATTGCCGTCATCTCCTATAAGCTTGTTTCTTTTTTCATCCTCAAGCGAAAGATCCATATGTTCAAGCTGGATGAAATGACCCGTTACGGGCTGGTCCTTATGGGAGCATTTGGAGCCTTTGCTCTGGGAGCTAACAATATTGCCAATGTGGTTGGGGTTTTTCTCCCCGTTTCTCCCTTTACCGATATTGAACTTTTTGGTGGGTTTTGCGTCAGCCCGGCGCAGCAACTCTTCTTTCTTGGCAGCGTGGCAATATCAATTGGCGTTGTGACCTACTCGAAACGAGTTATGGATACTGTTGGTAGTGGAATTTTCAAGCTTTCACCGGTCATGGCTCTGGTTGCCGTCTGGGCTCACTCGGTGGTTTTATTTCTGTTCGCTTCGCAACAACTGGAACAATTACTGCTCGACCTGGGGTTACCAACCCTGCCATTGGTTCCGGTCTCCAGTTCTCAAGCAATTGTCGGAGCTGTGGTTGGGATGGGTCTACTCAAGGGGAGGCATAACATTCGCTGGAGAACAGTTGGAGGGATTGCCGGAAGCTGGATAACCACTCCCATTTTTGCCTGTTTGATCAGCTTTATCTGTCTGTTTATTCTACAGAATGTCTTTCAGCAGACGGTTTATCTACCGTAACATCCCAAATGTAGGGGCGCTGCTTGCCGCGCCCTAGATTATACGGACAAGGGCGCGGCAAGCAGCGCCCCTACGTTTTCAACCCAGCGCAATTTCAAATTGCTCAATATGAAATCCCGGGCGTGAGTTGATTGAGACGGTTCGCCCGTAACGCTGTTCCAGTTCATCCAGTCCACAGCGTTCTTCATCAATCAACAAACTGGTAACTTCCGGATGGGCCAGCAAGGTCAGATGTCCAGCTGGCAGATCGACCATTTCACGATGCAGTTCGCGCAAGATCTCGTAAATGATCGTCATCTTCCCCCTGACATACCCCTTCCCTTCACAGTATGAACAGGGTTCACAGAGGGTTCGACCAATACTTTCGCGCACCCGTTTACGGGTCATCTCGACCAACCCGAGTTCGGAAATCTTCAAAATATTGGTTTTGTTTTTGTCAGACTTCAACGCCTCTTCCAGCATCGCATGAACCTTTTCGCGATGGGCTTCTTTTTCCATATCAATGAAATCGATGATAATCAGACCACCGATATTCCGCAGTCGCAGTTGAAAAGCGATCTCTTTGAGAGCCTCCAGGTTGGTTTTTAAAATCGTATCCTCAAGGTTGTGTTTACCCACATAGCGCCCGGTATTGACATCAATGGCAACCAACGCTTCAGTCTGTTCAATAATGATCGAACCACCACTCTTTAACCACACCTTCCGTCCCAGAGAGCGGGAGATTTCCACCTCCAGCCCGTAGGCATCAAAAACCGGTTCATCCCCTTTATAGAGCTCAATGCAGTAATTCAAACGGGGCATAAAGGTCCGCAGAAAACGGACAATTTTATCGTATTCTTCAACATTATCGACAACGATTCTTTTGACATCTTCGGTCAGAATGTCACGCAACACTTTACTGGTCACATCCAGGTCTGAATGGACCAGACTGGGGGCTCTAACTTCGTCAATCCCCCGACTGAGATTGTCCCAGAGGCCGACCAGGAACTCCATGTCATGGCGTAGATCACCTTCACTTTTACCCTCCGAAACCGTCCGCACGATAAAACCAGTCCCGGGTGCCCGCATCGATTCAACACTCTGTCGCAACCGTTCGCGCTCCTCTTCACTCTCGATCCGCCGCGAAATGCCAATGTGGTCAACCGTCGGCATATAGACCAGGTGTCGACCCGGCAGAGAAATGTGTGAAGTGATTCTGGCCCCTTTGGTGCCAATCGGTTCTTTGGAAATCTGGACCAGCAGTTCCTGCCCTTCAGTGAGAAGATCTTCAATTGGTGGCAACGGTGGTAACTCGGCACACCCATCGGGTTCCAGTGTGTCCTCGTCCCCCTCGATGCTTCTTTCAAGCTTCTCCATTTCATCCAGCACATCAGCAACGTACAGAAATGCCGCCTTTTCCAGACCAACATCGACAAAAGCTGCCTGCATTCCCGGCAATACCCGGATAACCTTCCCCTTGTAAATATTCCCAACAATTCCCAGTTGCTGATCCCGCTCAATATAAAGTTCAGCAATATGGCCACCTTCAAGCAGTGCGACCCGGGTTTCGTGGGAGGTGGTACAAATGACCAACTCCTTTGTCATAATCTTCTCCTGTTTCTTATATATGTTAAAAATAAAAGTTTTTAAAAACTGTTTTTACCACTGAGGCACAGAGACACTGAGAACACCAAGAGAAACAAAATCAAAACCTTTTTTGGGGTTTAAAACCCTGAAAAAGATCTTGATTTTACTCAGTGTCTCCGTGCCTCAGTGGTTATTCTTACACCTTCAAAGTAATCCCGGTTTTTCGCACCCCCAACCGGCGAATATCTTCTATATCCACTTCAAGCAAAGTCGCTGCTACCTGCAACGGACTCCCCTTGATCACCTCAATTTGTAACTCATCACCAGTCCTGAACAGCTCGAGAACATCCGGACGGATATCAACCCGCTTCTCAACCCCTTTTTTAATCCGGGAGACCAGAATCTGCTCCGCAGCCAGAAAATTACTGATCCGCTCGGCCAGATCTTCAGGTTGAGGGTCTGGCAGGGTAACACAATAATAACTTGAAGCAACGGTTGCTGAAGGGGAAGGAGATTTCCAGGGGATAATCTCACCTGCGACTATCTTGAACCCTTCCGGGAGTTGAACATTAATATCGTTGACAACTCGATCTGCTGGCAGATGAGACGATAACTCCAGGTCAATCAATTCTGCTTCACTGGTCACCCCCATCGGCAGAGCCTCCAGATAGGAAATCTTGGGCATCGGGTGGAATCCCTGGGAAAAACGGATCGGCAGTTTCGCCCGGCGCACCGCACGTTGAAACATTTTCAGATATTCGAGGTGGCCAACCATTCTGGCACGCCCCTGTTTACTCAACGTGAGCCGCACCCGAGTCAGTTGTTCCTCACCTGCCACCTTCTTCTCTTCTTCAGCAGCTATGGACATATTCTTTGTTGCTATTGCAACTGGATTATTCTGCCGCATCCGCAACTCTTTAAAGTCACAGAGATCACAACCGTGACAACTTCCGTCCCGGCAATCAAGAGTTGCCGCACCGACAATAGCTTTATGTCGCTCAGCCAAAAAGAACTCTTTCGGCACCCCGCAATCGATATGATCCCAGGGGAGAACTTCGCCCTCATCCCGCTGCCGCAGGTACCAGCCAGGTTCAATATCGCAATCGGCAAAAGCTTGTTGCCATAGGCTAAAATCGAAACATTCCCGCCAACCATCAAAACGGCAGCCAAGCTCTACTGCACGAACTAAAACAGCTGACAGACGTCGATCACCGCGAGAGAACACCCCCTCTAGAAACGAAGATTCAGCACCATGGTATTTGAAACGCAACTTCTTTTTAGCGAGACCATCACGCAGTAGCCGTTGTTTCCGCAGGGTCTCCTCAATGCCGATTTGTTCTTCCCACTGGAACGGGGTGTGTGGTTTCGGAACAAAGGTGGAAACAGCAACATTGACATCATGACCGCCGGTCCCCTTGCCGCTTCTTTTGACCTGTGCCGCCAGCTCTATCAACTCCTGCAGGTCGGTATCGGTTTCTGTCGGCAACCCCATCATGAAGTAGAGCTTGATCAAGCGCCAGCCCAGCTGAAAAGCATTTTGAGTTGTTTCCAGAAGATCTTCGACCCTGATCCCCTTATTGATCAGTTCCCGCAACCGCTCGCTTCCCGCCTCTGGGGCCAGGGTAAAGCCGGTTTTACGCACCTTTTTGATCTCTTCCATCAATTCGGGAGTGAGGGAACCAACCCGCAAACTGGGTAGAGAAACGGCAATTTTTTCATCGACATATTTCGCCATCAATTGCTGTAGCAGCGGTTCTATACAGGTATAATCCCCGGTTGACAAAGAGAGGAGGGAAACCTCTTCATAACCGGAATTTTCCAGTGATTCAGCAATCAGATCCTGAATCTTTTCGGGGCTGCGCTCACGAACTGGGCGATAGATATAACCCGCCTGGCAGAACCGGCAACCCCGGGTACAACCCCGAGTAATTTCCACGGCAATCCGATTATGCACCGTCTGCATGAATGGAATAATCGGTCGGGTCGGAAATGGGGCGGTTTCAAGATCATTGAGAAAACGGCGGCGAACCTTGTCATAACCTGGCTGAAGGGGGGTTATTGCCTCTATGCAACCATCCTCCTGATAGCTGACATCGAACATCTGGGGGATATAAAAACCTTCCCTCCCGGCCAGTTGTTGCAGCAACTTCTTCCGGCTCCAATTCTCCTGTTTGGCCCGACGGACTGATTCAACCAGCTCAACAATTGCCTCTTCACCATCGCCAATCAACGCCACATCAAAGAAATCGGCCAGGGGTTCAGGATTGAAAGCACAGGGGCCACCAACCACAATCAGGGGGGCATTTTCGTTCCGCTGTTCCCGCAGTAGTGGGATTTCACCCAGATTAAGCATCGTCAGCAAATTGGTATAACTGAGCTCATATTGAAGGGTAAAACCAATGATATCGAATTGATCCAAGGGAAAAGTCGATTCGAGGGAACAGAGAGGTTGTTGATGGTCACGCAACCACTGTTCCATATCGGCCCAGGGGGTATAAACCCGCTCAGCTGCAACCCAATCGAGGCTATTGAGGATATTGTAGAGGATTGGAAAACCGATATGGCTCATTCCCACTTCGTAAACATCGGGAAAAGCCAGTGCCATTCGCACCTCAATACCAACATCATCCTTGCAGATACTGCCAAGTTCCCCACCCAGATAACGGGATGGACGACTGACTTGCATCAGTGCTTCTGTTTGATCTCTTTTCAACAAAAAATCACCTTCTGAATTTAATTTATCCAGGGACATTTACATGGGTGTAAAAATCCCCCTCAATCCCCCTTTTTCAAAGGGGGAAGCTTAGCCCCCCTCTTTGGCAAAGAGGGGCTGGGGGAGATTCGAAATCTCCGGGGACAGCGCAAAAGAATGTGATGGCTAAGCAAAAATTTTGATCTTCAAGGCGCAGTGGCTTTTCAGGGGTGAAGGCATACGTTTGCTATGCCGAGATCCTGAAAAACTACTGCAACACCGAAGATCGGACTTTTTGCAACGCCATCAGCCTTTCTCACCCCAGAGTCCAACATCATAAAACTGTTCCCGCAAGCGTTGTTCCGGGTATTGATTCAAGAAGGTTTCCTTGGAAAAATCAAAGCAGTAATCACCAAGGTATTCATTCAAAATTTTATAGGCCGCATTAATCCGCCGAATTTTATCATTATCAGGAGCAGCCCCCCGATCAGGGTGGTAACGACGCACCAGTTTCCGGTGACGCTCACGAACCTTCTTCAGCGTGACCTGTTGCGGCAACTCAAATTCAGTCAACGCTGCGATTAAATCCTCATAGGTCATAAAACCTCCCAGACAACAGGACAGTCGATAGTAAATAATAACTTGTAAATATACCTCAGAAAACTTTTTGATAACAGTTTTTAAAATAATATCTGCGCCACCTGATAAAAAAAACGAGCCCTCTGTTTGACAGGCTACCTTGGTTCAGAATAGGATGCGTTGTTATTCTGATAGATATTTAATGGAGGTATTGTGGCACGGCAAAGAACCATCTACAGCTGTCAACATTGCGGTTTTCAAAGTCCAAAATGGCTGGGACGCTGTCCCGACTGTCAGCAGTGGAATACGCTGGTTGAAGAACAGCCAATAACAGCTTCTGGCCATAGTCGGGCGCTGCCCGAACCGGGTAAGCCCGTGAAACTGGCAGAGGTCAACAGCAGTGAAGAGGATCGTTTAAGCTGTGGAATGGCAGAACTGGATCGAACCCTCGGTGGTGGCGTTGTCCCGGGATCTTTAATCCTGATCGGCGGAGATCCCGGAATTGGAAAATCGACCCTGCTGTTGCAAGCTTTTGCCAACTTGGCAAAAAATGGGACGGCTCTCTATGTCACTGCGGAAGAATCGACCCGACAGGTCAAACTGCGGGCCGACCGCCTCGGCATCACAACAGAAAACCTCTATTTGCTGGCAGAAACATCTCTGGAACAGATAAAACAGCGGATCAAGGAGCTGCAACCGGACTTTCTGGCCATTGACTCCATCCAGACCATCTTCACCAGCAATCTGGATTCCGCCCCCGGCAGTGTCAGCCAGGTGCGTGAATGTACCGGGCAATTGATGATTCAAGCCAAAGGGGATGGGCTGCCAACCTTTCTGGTCGGTCATGTCACCAAAGATGGAGCGATAGCCGGACCGAGAGTCCTGGAGCACATGGTTGACACCGTCCTCTATTTTGAAGGGGATCCGGGACATCCCTACCGGATTTTGCGGGCGGTTAAAAATCGCTTTGGCTCAACCAATGAAATCGGGGTTTTCGAGATGCGGGAACAAGGGCTGTGCGAAGTGAGCAATCCGTCAGAATTGTTTCTGGCCGAGCGTCCGAAAAAAAGCGCCGGGAGTGCCGTCGTTGCCGCGCTTGAAGGGACCCGGCCACTGCTGGTGGAATTGCAGGCACTGGTGTCAAGCAGCTCCTTCGGCACCCCACAGCGAACCGCAATCGGCATCGACCACAAACGTGTCGCCCTGCTGATTGCCATTCTGGAAAAAAAGATTGAACTCTCCCTGGCTGGGCAGGATATTTTTATCAATGTCGCTGGCGGTGTCCGCCTCGATGAACCGGCCATCGACCTTGCCGCTATTGCGGCGCTGGCTTCAAGTCATCTTAACCGGGTCATTAACCCAAAGTTAGTTC
>JAGGWI010000023.1 GCA_021157505.1 Desulfuromusa sp.
CACTTCAGCCAGCAGGACGGCTGTATCTGCACTAGTTTTTGCACCCACAACCACGAGTTCACGGGTTGGTTCGAGCAGCAAGCTTGCTCCCAGGAGAAACTGTGTAAAGCCCGCTGGATAACGGCGAATTCGTGCTGCCGAGACTTGCAGTAATCTGCCTGCTCGTTGATTCCAGAGTTTATCTCCGGTCAACAGATAGAGGCGGGCATAGACTTCGATAGTTACAGAACCCGAAGATGGCAACGCGCCATCATAGAGTTCATTGGTACGCATTGGGAGTTCACTGTCAGAGCTTGTTTCAAAAAGTTGCCCGCGCTGATCGGTAAAGTGGAGCGCCAATTGTTCTGCCAGATCAATGGCCTTCTGTAGGGCATCAGGGTCTAAGCTACTCTGGTACAGATCAAGCATTCCCCGAGCCAAAAAAGCGTAGTCACTGGCAAAGGCATTAATTGCGGATTTTCCATTACGCCAGCGGCGGAGAAGTTGTCCGCTGTTTGTTTGCATCTGTGAGAAGATAAAACTGCTTGCTGCTTCTGCTGCTTGCAATAACTGGGGATCATTCAGGGTTCTGGCTCCCAGAGCCAGGGCTGAAATCATCTGACCATTCCAGGCGGTGATCACTTTATCATCAAGAAAGGGGTGAACACGTTGTTCCCGTGCTGCATACAGGTGCTGCCGATCTGCTTCCAGCTGCCGTTGTAATTCTGGCAGGGGAAGATTAAATATCCTCGCCCAGACGGCCAATGATTTTTCCCGGTGGAGAATATTTGTCCCTGCCGGTTCTCCCGGGATGTAGGCTGAAAAATTTCCGGTTGGCAGGGCATTAAAAATTTGTGCGAACCGTTTGCCCCGCTCCTCTCCCAGCAGTTCAATGATCTCCTGCTTTTGCCAGACGTAGAATTCCCCTTCAACACCGTTGGAATCAGCGTCTTCTGCCGTATAAAATCCCCCTTTCGGATCGCGGAGGCGGTGGAGAACATAGCTGAATATTTCTTCGGCAGTGGTTTTATATTCGGCCTTTCCGGTGATCTGAAAAGCCTCAAGATAAACTCGAGCCAATCCGGCCTGATCGTAAAGCATTTTTTCAAAATGTGGCACCAGCCACTCGTTGTCAGTTGAGTAACGGTGAAAGCCGAAGCCGATCTGATCATAGATTCCCCCGTCTCGCATGGACTGCAGAGTTTTTTCGACCATCTGTAATAACTCAGGATCTTCAGTGCGATAGTATCTCTGCAGGAGAAAGCTTAAAATATGTGGCCGTGGGAATTTCGGCTCTTGCCCAAATCCCCCGTGGATCGGATCAAAACTTTGCTTCAAAGTTGTTTCTGCTTGCTTTAACTGGGCAACGGTCAGATTCTTTTCGTTTGTTGAGCTGTTTTGCCGCTGCTGTAATATGTTGATGACCGCTTGTCCCCCTTGGGTCAGTGCCGCAGGGTCTTGCTTCCAGGCTGCCGCAATCTGTGGCAGAATATCCATCAATCCCGGGCGGTTAACGCGTTGTCTGGGGGGGAAGTAGGTCCCGGCAAAAATCGGGATTTTCTCTGGAGTCATAATAATCGTCAGTGGCCAGCCGCCACTACCGCTCAACTCAATTCCAACCTGCATGTAGAACTGGTCAATATCTGGTCGTTCTTCCCGGTCAACTTTAATGGCGATATAGTTTTTTTTCAGCAGCGCAGCAACCTCGTCATCTTCAAAACTTTCAGCCTCCATCACATGGCACCAATGGCAGGTTGAATAGCCGATAGAGAGAAAAATCAATTTTCCCTCTTCCTCTGCTTTGGCAAAAGCTTCATCGCCCCAAGGAAACCAGTCGACCGGGTTATGGGCATGTTGCAGCAGATAGGGGCTCTGCTCATGGATGAGACGGTTGGTCTGTTCTGCTGCTGCATTGATTGGAATCAGCATAGCGAGGCTCAGTAGTATGCTGAAATAGCTGATGGCTGAATAGGTTGATAAAGAAGTCATGAAATCCCTGTCCCTTTCGTGGTCAGGAGAATCATAACCGATTTAGTTATTTTTTGCATCTTTGGGTTTTTGGGATGTGTTGCGGTGGGAAAAATGGTCAGGATTCCCGTTCTGCCAGCCAGATTGCGTGAAGATCCCCTTTTTTGCCAGCGGCTCTCACTCGAACTTGTTTAACCGAAAAACCGACTTTGCGCAGTCGCTCCATAAAATCACGATCTGGTCCAGCTGACCAGATCGCCAGAATCCCTCCCGGGCGTAGTGCGGTGTAGGATTCTGTCAACCCATCCATACTGTAGAGCCAGTTATTTTTTTTCCGGGTTAACCCTTCGGGACCATTATCAACATCGAGTAAAATGGCATCAAAGGCCTGTCGTTCTGCCCGGAGGATTTTGGCAACATCCCCCTCGCGTATCGTGGTGCGGGTATCCTTCAGGGGCTCGCCGGCATGTTTGCCAAGAGCTCCCCGATTCCAAGCCACCACTGCCGGAACCAGTTCACCGACCACCACCTCGGCATCGTCTCCCAAACGGTTTAATGCCGCCGCCAGGGTAAACCCCATCCCGAGTCCACCGATCAAGATCCGGGGGGAGGTTCGACCGGCAATTTTATCACAAGCCAACTTTGCCAGAGAGTCTTCCGAGGCATGTTCAATGGTATTCATCAACTG
>JAGGWI010000287.1 GCA_021157505.1 Desulfuromusa sp.
GGGGAAGGCCCAAGCTGAAGGAGAAGAAAATGCGTGTTGAGATCAGTTACAAATTTGTGGTTGGATTTATCTTTGTTGTTGCTTCTGTGGTGCTGTTGAACCTGTTGGTTCCCCAATTGCAGATTCCGGTATGGACGCATCAATGGATCACCGTCATCGGTGCTCTGCTGGTCGGTCTGATTTTTGGCTGGATATTTTCCAAAGCGTTTACGGCAAATTTCAAAATTTTAACTGAAGCGGCAGAACGCCTGAGCGATGGTGATCTGAGTCGCAAAATTCGTTTGCGCAAAGGGCTGTTCTCTGATGAAACAGAGGATCTTTCTAACTCTTTGAATCTGGTGGTTGCCAGTTTGCGCAATCTGGTCGGGCAGATTCGGGCCAGCTCACTTAATGTTAATGAGTTGTCATTGTCTCAGGCGACAACAGCTGAAGAGATGACTGCTACGGCTCACGAAGTGGCAGGGTCGGTTGAACAGATCAGTCGGGGGGCGGAAACTCAGGCTGAAATGGTAGAACGTGCCTCCAAAGTTGTCCGAGAAATGGCGGAGCAGATTGATCTGGTTGCCGCTTCGGCAAGCGGCTTGTCACTATCAGCAGAAGAAACCACCCAGTCTGCTCGTCATGGTGAGGAAATGGCGGTGACGGCATTGGCAAATATGAAACAGGTACTCAGCCAGATTGAAGAAAACGGTGCGATGTTTGTCTCTTTCAGTGAACAAGTGCAAAGGATTGGTACCATCATTGATGTGATCACCGGGATTGCACAGAAAACAAATTTACTTGCTCTCAACGCGACGATTGAAGCGGCACGGGCCGGAGAATATGGTCATGGTTTTGCGGTTGTTGCCGAGGAGGTGAGCAAGTTGGCCGATAGCACCAGTGTTTCTGCTGGTGAGATCACCCGAATGATTGAGCAAACCCGTGAGCAGAGTTTAAAAGTGCAACAATCAATGAATGAGAGTGTCAAATCTATCGATGCCGGTCGGGAAGCGGTTGATATTACTGATAGAGCATTCAAAGTCATTATCGATAAAGCTGAAGCGGCACAGGTCAAATCGGTCAGTATCCGTGATCTGACCGAAAAACAGAGTTCCGGTGCTCAGGCAATCGTTGCTGCGATAGAAGAGATTGCCCGGGTGACCGAAGATAATGCCGCCTCAACTGAAGAGGTCTCCGCCGCCACTGAGGAGCAAACGGCATCAATGGAAGAGATGACCTTTGCTTCACAGCGGCTTTCCCATCTGGCGGAGGAACTGTTGACCTCGGTCAGCCGTTTCAACCTTGGTGTCAGCCTGGAGCAAGAGCAACCATGAAGCAACTTCTGCCGTTCACTGTTGGCTATGAAACCTATGCTCTGGAATTGGTTGAAGTGCAGGAGGTGGTTGAAAATCAGAAAATATATCCTTTTCCCGGTTCTCCAACAGTCGTTACCGGAGCCATCAGTTTTCATGGACGGATCGTTCCAGTTATCGATCTGGCCCTGTTGCTTGATCTTCCTTCCGGAACGCTTGGGCAACGGTTGATTGTACTGGTGAATCAACGTGGTCCAGTTGCGCTGGGAGTGGATCAGGTGCAGGCCATCATTAATATTGAAATAAGCCCGGCAAATCAGGTGCAGAACTATACGGAGCGAAGTTATATCAATGATATTATCAACTGGCGCGGAAAGATGGTCGGTTTATTTGATCTTGAGCAGTTACAGATAAAGCTTGAATCACTCTGTGCCCAGGTGGGAGGTTGAGTTGTCAAAGCGAGTCCTGATAGTTGATGATGCTCTATTTATGCGCGCCATGTTGCGAGATATTTTTGAATCGGCCGGCTGGCAGATTGTTGCTGAAGCCAACAATGGTGAGCAGGCCATTGCCGCGTATAAAACTCATCAACCCGATCTGGTTACTATGGATATTGTTATGCCGGAGCTGGGAGGGATTGCTGCTTTAAAAAAAATATTGGCTGATAGCCCGGCAGCCCGAATCGTTGTTTGTAGTGCTTTGGAGCAGAAAGGTCTGATTCTGGAGGCAATCAACGCTGGAGCCAGGGATTTTATTGTTAAACCATTTAAGAGTGCTCAAGTTCTTGAGGTTGCTGAGCGGGTTGTCGCTGAATAAGTCAAATCATATTTTTTCCGAACAGGTCACAGTTAATGGATATGGATAATTTCAGAGAGATGTTTCTGGCCGAAGCGGCTGAACATCTCCAGCTTATGGTTGATCTTTTGGTGCAACTTGATTCTGATCCGCAGGATCAGGATGGGATTGATGCCTTGTTTCGTGGTGCCCATTCGATTAAAGGGATGGCGGCAAGCATGGAATATGCTGAAACTGCGCGGCTTGCTCATCATCTGGAAGATCATCTGGACGATTGTCGTCAACTTGGGCAGATCAGTGGTGTTGAGATTGACTGGCTGCTTGAAGCTGTCGATTTGCTGGAATTATTATTGGCCGATATCCGCAGTGGCAGCCCGGAACGGAGCGTCGATAGCTTTATTGCCGGTATTTCAAAGCAACCAGAAGTTGCAGTTGATTGTGTGGCGGAGACTAAAACAATTGAACTGACAGTGCGCGGTCGGGGGCAACTCATCCACCTGCAACTTCAGGAGTCAGTTGCCATTCCAGGGCCACGATTTCTGGTGTTGTTAAAGAAGCTGGCAGACCTGGGGACAATTCTGGAGTCAACTCCTTCAACTGAAGATTTACTTCAGGGTGATGCCCCCAATCAGTTGCTTGTTCGGCTGGAGAGCGATATCCCGCAGCAGCAGATTCACCACCAACTCCAGCAATATAGTGAGTTGCAAGCCATCACCTTTCCCGACGAACCTGAGGAAAAAAAACCTGCGGCAAAGCGCTCTTCGGGCAAAACGGTGCGGGTCAGTACCGAACTGCTGGATCATTTAATTAATCTCACCGGAGAACTGATCACCAATCGATATCAGCTTCAAAACGCACTCAAAGAGGAGAATTGGCAAGGGCTGGATGATGGCGTGGGACAGTTGGCACGGCTGGTAAAAAACCTTCATCATCAGGTTTTACAGGTGCGGATGGTCTCTTTGGAAAGTCTGGCAGGGCGTTTATCTCGAACCGTTCACGACCTCTCTCGCAGTCACGATAAAGAGATTCAGCTCAAGCTGGAGGGGGCAGAGATTGAGCTTGACCGGGCAATTGTCGAAGAGCTGACAGACCCTCTTATCCATATGGTCCGCAATGCGGTTGATCACGGTATAGAACAAAGTGGCGTGATCTCTATCAAAGCCTGGCGGGAGCGGGATCAGGTTCTGGTGCAGGTCGCCGATGATGGTCGTGGTATCGACCCCGAAAAAATTCGGCAACGGGCACTCGAAAAAGGGTTGCTTAATCCAGCCCAGGCAAAAACAATCCGTAACTATGATCTGTTACAACTCATCTGCCAGCCCGGCTTCTCTACAGCTGAAGAGGTCAGTGAAACTTCTGGTCGTGGTGTCGGAATGGATGTGGTTAAAACAGCAGTGGAGCGGGTTGGAGGGATGTTGCAGATTGATTCAGCTCCGGGGGAGGGGACGCGAATAACTCTTAAATTGCCACTTTCTCTGGCAATCATCCGGGTGCTTATGGTCGAGTGCGCTGGTAGCAGAATGGCGATACCAATTACCCGGGTGGTGCAAACTGTTGAACTCTCCCCTGATGAAGTTCAAAGTAGTGGTAAACAACTGATGGTTCATTACCAGAATGAACTATTGCCGATGCTCTCGTTGCGTAAAATGCTAAAAGCCCCTAAAGGGGCACATCTTGATCCGATTCCACTGGTTATTACTGAGGTGCTGGGGCGTAAAGTTGCTTTAGTGGTTGATCAGCTGGTTGGGCAACGTGAAGTTTTTGTGCAGCGCTTACCGTCCCCTTTCGATCAGATTCGTGGCTGTAGCGGCGGAACAATTTTGGGTGATGGACAAATCGTTTTCCTCCTTGATTTACAGACCCTTTTTGACCGGAGTCGATCTTGAATCGTGCTGCACACTGCATAAAAATCCCCCACAATCCCCCTTTTTCAAAGGGGGAAGTTTAAAAACACCCCTCTTTGGCAAAGAGGGGCCGGGGGAGATTCGAAAATCTGGATTAAATGCTATTCTGTTTAGTTGTGGAAGAACCTACCCGGACACTACTGCATAAAAAGTGGAACTTGAAAAACTATGGCTTCTGGCTCAAAAAAAGTGATCTATGCGGCACTGGTTGGGAATACCCTGATTGCTGTCATCAAGTTTGTTGCAGCTTCAATCACCGGTAGTTCAGCTATGTTGTCAGAGGGAATCCATTCTCTGGTTGATACCGGGAATCAGGGACTCCTTCTTTATGGGCTGAAAAGAGCGGCAAAGCCTGCCGACAAAAACTTCCCCTTTGGGCACGGCAAGGAAATTTATTTTTGGAGTTTTATCGTTGCCATGCTGATATTTGCGTTGGGTGGTGGTATCTCCATCTATGAAGGGATTCACCACCTTTTGCACCCCCAACCAGCAACCAGCCCCCTGATCAACTATCTGGTTCTGGGTTTGGCAATGGTCTTTGAAGGAGCCGCGTGGTTCTTTGCCTTCCGTGAATTTAAGCACAACAAGGGTGAAGGCAGCTATATTAAAGCAATCGACCAGACCAAAGATCCAGCGGTCATTGTGGTTCTTTTTGAGGATTCTGCCGCAATGCTTGGTTTGCTGGTTGCCCTGGGTGGAGTGGCCCTGACGCACCTGACCGGTAATCCTTATTATGATGGCTCTGCTTCTATTATCATCGGTTTTATTTTGCTTGGAACGGCAACCTGGCTGGCTCGTGAGACAAAAAGTCTTCTTATCGGTGAAAGTGCCGACCCGGAGATTGTGCGGGGGATAGAAGAGATTGTCCAGAGAAGCTCAATTATTGAGGGGATCAATGAGGTCTTGACCATACACATGGGACCAGACTTTATCTTGGTTAATTTAGGTGCTGATTTTGCTGATAGTGCTTCTGCTGATGCCGTTGAACAGGAGGTAGCGGAGCTGGATTCACAGATCAAAGCCCGGTTTCCGAGAGTTAAACGGGTTTTTATTGAAGCGGAAAAACTGGTCAGAAAGAGGATTGATAACAATTCAGATGACGGTCAATAGGTTGGAATATATGTTGATTTCCCCGGCACCTTGATGGGTTGAATTTTTTGTCTCTTTCTTGCAAAACTCTTCTGTCCCCATCTTATTAATGAAGAAAGCTGCAATGCTATCCCCACCTGTTGAAATCTGCTAGACTTATCTTTTGCTGGATCTTAATGAAACAGGAGTTATGTCATGTTAAAGGGGCTGGTTACAGGTCTGTTGCTGTTACTGTTTATTCCGGGTATTTCCGGAGCGGCAGAGGTAGAGTTGAGTGATGTTATCACTGCGCTGGAAACCCCGTTCAAGGCTCAAACTAAAAAATCAGAGCAGATAGCGGATTTCAGTGCGGATTTTTCTCAGGAGTCCCATATTGCCTCGATTGATCGAACTCAACATGGTCAGGGGATCGTCCAGTTCAAATTTAAAGTAGCAGCAGCGGAGAAATCCTCACAAGCAAAATTTCGTTGGCAATATCAGGAGCCCAGTATTCAGGAAATCATTTCGGATGGCCAAATGATGTGGGTCTATCTTCCTGAAAACCGCCAGGTCATCGAGAGTGATATCAGTCAAATTGATGCACAGCAGGGGGAGAATCCAGTCACCTTTCTCAGTGGTCTCGGTAACCTGTCGCAGGACTTTTCTATCAGCTGGGGATTCCCCCGATTAATTGAAAGCGAAGGTTATCTGTTGCAGTTGGAGCCACGTAAAGAGTCACGATTTATTCAGAAAATAGAGATTGTGGTGAGTGAAGAGGCTGTTAATATGTGGCTGAAAAAGAATAAAACGGGTGAAATATTCCCCATATTATCAACTCTGGTGACCGATCCTAACGGGAATCGAACGACAATTAAATTTCGTAATGTTCGGGTGAACCAGAAACTTTCGGATAAGTTGTTCATTTTTGACCGACCGGAAGGGGTAGAAGTTGTTGATCCTGCAGAGCAGATGAGTTTTTAAATTTATATAAAAGCGCTGATTTTCACCTAATAACCGTTCCGTTACTTTTATCACGGCGCGGTTTTGTGTTATAAGTCTTTGATTCTTTGAGCTTTATTTCGTTTGAACCAATATAAATTGAAAAGGAGAATGAATTATGCCGAGCTTTGACATCGTTTCAAAAGTTGATTTTCAGGAAGTTGATAATGCCGTCAATCAGGCAGTAAAGGAAATATCTCAGCGTTATGACTTCAAGGGGACGACCAATGAGGTGACGTTGGAAACGGATAGCTTGAATATCCTGGCGGCGGATGATTACAAACTGCAGGCGATTAAGGATATCCTGATTGCTAAACTGGTGCGCCGTAAGGTCTCTCCAAAATGCTTTAATTATGGCAAAGAGGAGAGCGCGTCTGCTGGTGCGGTACGGGTCAAGGCGGCAATTATTCAGGGGATCGATAAAGAAAAAGCAAAAGAGATTGTCAAGTTGATCAAGACAACCAAGCTGAAAGTTCAAGCACAGATCATGGAAGATCAGGTGCGGGTTACGGGCAAAAAGATTGATGATCTGCAAGAGGTGATGCAGATGTTGAAAGGGAAAGATCTTGAGATTGAATTGCAGTTTGAAAATATGCGGTCGTAGGCAGCAGCGTGAATAAATTGAAAGTGAGTCTGGTCAGCCTTGGCTGTCCGAAAAATCTGGTCGATTCTGAGGTGATGCTAGGTCATTTACCGTTGGATCGTTATGAAATTATTCTTGATGAAAGTCAGGCTGATATCATCATTGTCAACACCTGTGCATTTATCAATGATGCCAAGGAGGAATCGGTCGATACAATTCTGGAGGTGGCCGATTATAAAGAGAACGGCAACTGTAAATTGCTGGTCGTTGCCGGTTGTCTGCCGCAACGTTATCAGGATGTTTTAAAAGAGCAATTACCGGAGGTTGATCTTTTTCTCGGCACCGCTGAAGGGCCACAAATTGTTGAGTTAATTGAACAGCAACTCCAAAATCATACTCCGTTCCAGAAGATTGGTGTCCCTGATTATCTCTATGATCACGAAACTCCCCGGGTCAATTCATCCCCGACCTACAGTAGTTATGTCAAAATAGCCGAAGGGTGTTCCAACCATTGTTCCTACTGTATCATTCCACAACTACGGGGAAGATTGCGTTCACGGAGTATGGCTTCGGTTGTACAGGAAGTGCAGCATCTAGCCTCACAAGGTGTGACCGAGATTGTTCTGATCGCTCAGGATATTACCGACTATGGGGTAGATCGGAGTGACGGTGCAACCCTGGAAAAGTTACTGAAAGAACTGGTTACCGTTGAAAAAATCGTCTGGATTCGCCTTCTTTATGCTTATCCCGAAGGAATTTCCAGTGAATTGATTGAGCTGATTGCAACGGAAGAGAAAATTTGTGATTATCTGGATTTGCCGCTGCAACATATTGATGATCATATTCTGACGCAGATGAATCGCCACCTTGATGAGGGGCAAACCCGTGAATTGGTGCAACGATTGCGCGATAGAATTCCCAATTTAACCCTGCGCACCTCTTTCATTGTCGGCTTTCCCGGCGAAACCCGTGAACAGTTTGACAAACTCCTTAAATTTGTTGAAGAGGGTCACTTTGAGCGTGTTGGCGTTTTTCGTTATTCCCGTGAAGAGGGGACTGTTGCCGCAAAACTGCCAGAACAGGTGCCGGCCCGGACAAAAACAAGTCGGTTGAACAAGCTGATGAAAGCTCAGGCACGGGTCTCTTTCCAAAAAAATCGTTCTCTGGTTGGTTGCACCGAACTGGTTCTGGTTGAAGGGTACAGTGAAGAGACCGATCTATTGCTGAAAGGGCGCAGTGCCCGGCAGGCTCCCGATATCGATGGGCAGTATTTGATTACCTCCGGAGTGGCCGATGTCGGTGAATATGTTCAGCTGAAAATTACCGATTCCTCCGAATACGATCTGATCGGTGAGATGGTTGAGGATTAAAGTCTCCGATTTGATCATTACGGCCTTTGGCCCGAATGGCGCTAGTTAAGCAAGATTGTAGTAAATTCGGGACTGTCCCCAGATTCATCGGGGGCTGTCCCAGATATTTACGGGCTATGAAACTACGGTGGTTCGCGTCGCAAAAGCCTGGGACAGCCCCCATGCGGGGACAGTCCCGATTTTGCTGGTATCTGCCCTTAAATTAGCACCATTCGCATTTGTCACATAAAAAACATGATAAAGGTGGAAATATGAAAGTTATTTTACCGGTCGCAGGAAAAGGGACACGCTTACGCCCCCATACCCATACCAAAGCTAAATCACTGGTCAATGTTGCCGGAAAAACCGTTCTTGAACATATTATTGACCGGTTGAAAATTATCAATATTGACGAATATATTTTCATTATAGACGAAAATGGCCAGCAGATTATCGATTTTATGGAGAAGAAATTTCCAGCCTTGAGCTGTAGTTACTATGTCCAGAAAGAACGTCTTGGCCCGGCACACGCGGTTGCCTTGGCGGCACCGTCAGTTCAAAGGGGCGATGACCTGCTGGTGGTATTTAACGACACCATTTTTGTGACAGATTTGGCAGAAATCCCGAAGCTTTGCAGCAACGCTGACGGACTCATTTATTCGAAAGAGGTTGAGGATTATCAACGCTTCGGGGTCAATGTTCTCGACGGTGATTTCATCGTCGATATGGTGGAGAAACCTGAAACCCCGATTTCACGACTGGCACAGGTTGGTTTGTACTATCTGAAAGATGGTGCCGGCTTCATTGATGCTATTGAGGCAACTATTGCTGCCGGAGAGACGGTGAAGGGTGAATACTATCTCCCCTCAGTCTTCATGCGGATGATTGCTGCTGGACATAAATTCAAGGCTCCTGAAATTGATGCCTGGCTCGATTGCGGAAAACCCGAAACCCTGCTCGATACCAATCGCTTTCTCCTCAAGGGGCGGCACCATATCCATGGCGATGTCCAGGATAGCGTACTGATTGAGCCGGTTCATGTTGGCCATGGAGCTGTTATCAAAAACTCAATCATCGGGCCGAATGTCTCTGTTGCTTCCGGAAGTGTGATTGAAAACAGTGTCATCAGCGATTCAATTATCAACACCGACAACAAAGTCAGCAACCTGATTCTTGACCATTCACTGCTGGGAGATTCCGTCAGTCTGGTTGGGTCACCCCGGCGGATGAATATCGGCGATCATTCACATATCGTCATGGATCAGTAATTGATGGCGTCGCGAAAAGTCCGCCCTCCAGCGTTGCAGCAATTTTTCATGACCTTGACATACTTGTGTATGTCTTCGCCCTTGAAAAATTACTACGCCTTGGGGGGCGAAATTTTTGCTTAGCCATCTTGTGAATTTTTACGAAAGTACCAAAAGATGAATTATCAACAATATCTCCCATATATTATCCCACCGCTGCTTGGCGGGGTGATCGGTTATGTGACCAACTACATTGCTATCCGGATGTTGTTTCGGCCGTTGCGTGCCTGGCGTATTCTAGGAATCCGGGTGCCGTTGACTCCGGGGATCATTCCGGGTAAGCGGGGTGAGCTGGCAGTTAGAATGGGGGAGATGGTTGGTGAGCATTTGTTGACGGCTGATGATGTTGGTCGTGCTTTTGCCAAGGATTCGATCCAGCGGGAACTGCGTTTGACGGTGACCGATAAACTGGGCTCTTTTCTGGATCGTGAACTGGGATCTTTGGAATCTTTGGTTCCCAGTCGTTTTCGACCACGCTTTCGTGAGATAATCAGCCTCTTTCAGGCGAAAATAGTCAAATTAATCTTTGACTATCTCCAGAGTGAACAATTCGAACTGAAATTACGCGACTACCTGCAACAGCAAGCTGAGCAGCTATTGGCGCGGGATCTTTCCAGTTTTCTGACTCCAACGCAGTATCAAGCAGCGCAGAAACATTTGGATGGTAAATATAGCCAATTTTTCCAGTCACCCAGAACTGCCGGGATGGTCGGCGATTATGTTGA
>JAGGWI010000068.1 GCA_021157505.1 Desulfuromusa sp.
ACTGCAACTTGATACGTTGCTGGAAGTGCATGATGGTGCTGAGCTAGAGCGGGCGTTGTCGTTGCCGGTTGATTTGATCGGTATTAATAATCGTAATTTACAAACTTTTGTTACCGATTTAAGGGTGACTGAGCAGTTGGCGCAGAAAATACCGGCAGCGCAATTAGCGATTGCCGAGAGTGGCATTCATAGCCGTGCTGATATTGAACGGTTACAACAGGCTGGTGCCGGGGCTTTTTTGATTGGGGAGAGTTTGATGCGGGAGAGTGATATTGAGGGGAAATTAGCTTCTTTGTTGGGGATTCTTTGATCAGTAGATCTTTTCCTTCTCCATGAGGGAGAGGGGACGTTATTTGTAGGTAATTTATTTAAATGGCACTAACCCGAATCAAAATTTGTGGGATAACCAATTTGGAGGATGCACTCTGTGCTGTTAACGCGGGTGCTGATGCTCTTGGTTTTGTTTTTTATGAAAACAGCCCCCGCCATATCTCTCCTGAACAGGTGAAACAGATTGTTGCTGCGCTTCCCCCTTTCGTGACAACAGTGGGTTTGTTTGTCAATGCTGCACATGAAGTCATTCAACAAACAATGCAGGCAGCGGGGTTAAATGTCGTCCAACTTCATGGTGATGAATCGGCGGAAGATTGTTGTTTGAACCCATATCCGGTCATCAAGGCAGTCCGCATCAAAGATGCAGACTCGCTGACAGGAATTGACAGGTATAACGTATCAGCATTACTTTTGGATGCCTGGGACGATCAGCAGTATGGTGGCACTGGCGAGAGCTTTGACTGGCAGTTGGCAAAAAAACTGACCGGTCGATTGCCGCTGATTCTGGCTGGTGGATTGACTCCGAATAATGTTACACAAGCACTGCAGGTGGTTAACCCCTATGCTGTCGATGTGTCCAGCGGTGTCGAAGGGTCCCCCGGGCGTAAAGACCACAATAAAATCCGTGAATTTATTCAACAGGTGAAACAAGCATGAAGAGTTATCAGTATCCCGATGAGCGTGGCCATTTTGGCGAATATGGTGGCCGTTATGTTGCCGAAACTCTGATGCCGGCACTTTTGGAGCTGGAAGAGGCCTATACGGAAGCCAGTCGCGATCCCGAATTCCAGCGGGAATTCAAATATTACTTGAAACATTATGTCGGCCGTCCCAGCCCTCTCTATTTCGCAGAGCGGCTCACCAAAGAGCTGGGCGGGGCAAAAATCTATCTTAAACGGGAAGATTTAAACCATACCGGTGCCCATAAGGTTAACAATACTGTTGGCCAAATTTTACTGGCGCGGCGAATGGGAAAGAAAAAATTGATTGCCGAAACAGGTGCCGGTCAACACGGCGTTGCTACTGCAACTGTTGCTGCTCTGTTCGGGATGGAATGTGAAGTTTTCATGGGCAAGGAGGATATCCGGCGTCAGTCTCTGAATGTCTTTCGGATGAAATTGCTGGGTGCCAAAGTGTATGAAGTGACTAGCGGGACGGCAACCCTGAAAGATGCGATGAACGATGCCCTGCGCCATTGGGTGACCCATGTCCGTGATACTTTCTATGTGATTGGTACGGTTGCCGGGCCGCATCCCTACCCGCTACTGGTGCGTGATTTCCAGTCGGTCATCGGCATCGAAGCCAAGCAGCAACTGCAGGAAGCAGAAGGGCGGTTGCCGGATGTAGCGATTGCCTGTATTGGTGGTGGTTCTAATGCGATGGGGTTGTTCTATCCTTTTATTGATGATCCTTCGGTAAAACTGCTTGGTGTCGAGGCTGCGGGTTTCGGGGTCGAAACTGGCAAGCATGCCGCATCAATCTCTGCTGGATCGCCGGGGGTTCTACACGGGAACAAAACCTATTTGTTGCAGGATGAAGATGGTCAGATCCAGCATGCTCATTCGATCTCTGCCGGACTTGATTATCCGGGAGTCGGTCCGGAGCACTCTCATCTGAGCGATATCAAAAGAGCCGAATACGTATCGATTACCGATGCTGAGGCACTGGAAGCTTTCCAGAAACTGACCCATATTGAAGGGATTATCCCGGCACTCGAAAGTGCTCATGCGATTGCCCAAGTGATGAAACTTGCACCCACCCTTTCATCCGATAAGATTTTGCTGGTCAATTTGTCGGGACGTGGGGATAAAGATATTCATACGGTAGCGGACGCATTAGGAGTTGAATTGTAATGAAGTTTACTGAGTTAAATTTACCAGACGTTGTCCAGCAGGGGGTTGTTGCTGCTGGTTTTGAATCTTTGACCCCGGTACAGGAAGAAGCGATCCCTCTGGCTTTAGCCGGGAAAGATGTCGCTGCTCAGGCGCAGACCGGCACCGGTAAAACGGCGGCTTTTCTGATTTCCATCTTTTGTCGTCTGCTCGACAACCAGAATGTGACCAGCAACAACCCCCGTGCTCTGGTGATGGCGCCGACCCGTGAACTGGTGGTGCAAATCTGTAAGGATGCTGAGTTACTGGGTCAACATACCGGGATCAAGGTGCAGCCGATTTTTGGTGGAGTTGATTACGAAAAACAGCGTCAGGCCCTCAGAGATGGTGTTGATATTATCGTCGCGACTCCGGGGCGACTGATCGACTACTTCAAACAGCGGGTATTTTCCATGAATCGGGTCGAGGCCTTGGTGATTGATGAAGCTGATCGCATGTTTGATATGGGGTTTATTAAAGATTTACGTTATATTTTGCGGCAACTGCCACCATTTGAAAAACGTCAGACGATGCTTTTTTCTGCAACCTTGTCGGGGCAGGTGATGGAGCTTGCCTACGAGTTTATGAATCTGGCTGAACGGGTAGAAATTGCCCCGGAAAAGGTCACGGCTGACGGGATAGATCAGATTCTCTATCATGTCTCCAGACGGGAAAAATTTGCCCTTCTCCTTGGTTTGATGAAGCGGGATACCGGGATGGAGAAGGTGATGCTGTTTGTTAATACTAAAGTGGAAGCTGAGCGGTTGAACGCTTTGCTGCAGGCTAATGGTGCATCGAGTGCGGTGTTGTCGGGCGATATCCCACAGAAAAAACGGATGCGTATTCTCGATCAGTTCAAACTTGGTAGTTTGACCCATCTGGTGGCAACCGATGTTGCTTCCAGGGGGATTCATGTCGATAATGTGACCCATGTGATCAACTATGATCTGCCTCAGGATCGCGAAGATTATGTCCACCGGATTGGCCGGACAGCGCGAGCCGGTGCCCGTGGTCAGGCGATCAGTTTTGCCGATGAAGAAATGGTTTACATGC
>JAGGWI010000115.1 GCA_021157505.1 Desulfuromusa sp.
CCTTATTGATGGCATCCAGAATCATATCCACCTCGTCACGCTGAATCACCAGTGGCGGGGCAAAGCGAACAATATTCTCGTGGGTATCTTTAGCCAGAATGCCATGTTCTTTCAGTTTATTACAATAGGCACGAGCACCCCCCACTTCGGAGTGAAACTCAATGGCCAGCATCAAACCGCGCCCCCGAACTTCCTTGATGTGAGGATGGGAAATCTTTTTTAATTCGTCGAGGAAATATTTCCCCTGTTCAGCAGAATTTTCGATCATTTTCTCATCAAACAAAACCTGCAACGCAGCCCGAGCCACAGCACATGCTAATGGATTCCCACCAAAGGTACTGCCATGCTCACCTGGCTGGAGAACATTCATCACTTCATTGTTTGATAGCACGGCAGAAACCGGGTAAAAACCACCCGACAGAGCCTTGCCAATGATGGTTAAATCTGCCTCAATACCCTCATACTCTTCGGCCAACAACCTCCCGGTTCGTCCCAACCCGGTCTGGATCTCATCCAAAATCAGCACAATATTGTGGCGATCACAAATCTCCCGAGTTTTTTTCAAATAACCATCGGGGGGAATCATCACCCCGGCTTCTCCTTGAATCGGTTCCACCAGGAAAGCGACCGTGTTATCAGTAATCGCAGCCTCCAGAGCTGCGGAATCGCCAAACGGGATACATTTGAATCCCGGGGTGAAAGGACCAAAACCGGCACGTGCATTTTCGTCGGTACTGAAACTGACAATACTGATGGTGCGACCATGAAAGTTGTTTTCACAAACAATGATTTCGGCTTGATCTTCGGCCACCCCCTTAACCGTGTAACCCCACTTTCGGACTGTTTTGATCGCAGTTTCCACCGCTTCAGCACCGCTGTTCATCGGCAGAACCCGATGCGAATGGGTCAACTCACAGAGATCCTTATAGAAAGGGCCAAGCTGATCATTACGAAAAGCCCGTGATGTTAAAGTTAACTTCTCCGCTTGAGCAACCATCGCCTGCATAATTTTAGGATGGCAATGACCCTGATTCACTGCCGAATAAGCGGCCAGACAGTCGAGGTATCTGTTGCCATCGACATCCCAGACCCAGATCCCCTTACCCCGGCACAACACAACATCCAATGGCTTATAATTGTGGGCACCAAATTGATCTTCCAATCCAATAAACTCACGCTGTTCCATCATATGGCTCCTATTTTCATCCATTAAAATTGTGGGAGTTTTCTCTTCAGATGTACGTCATAGCATAAGGAGGGGTTATTCGTCTTTTATTTTTCTAAACTGTGAGGATTTAGTGCGGCAACCTGAAATGAGGACCATCGCTGGATCGACTTTCCAACAAGTTGAACGTCTCTTGAGCCGAGATCGCCTTACTGTAGAGGTAGCCCTGAACTTCATTGCATCCCAGATCCCGTAAATAATTGAGCTGATGAAGATTTTCAACTCCAGAACCAACGACATTCAGCTTTAAACCTTTTGCCATCATTGCAATGCCATCAACAATGCGATTCTGATTTTTCCCCTCCTCAATCTCCCGGATGAAGGATCGATCAATTTTCAAAGTATTAACCGGGAAATCCTGCAGATAACTGAGAGACGAATGACCCCGGCCAAAACTATCAATGGTCACAGACACCCCGTAATCACTGAGCACCCGGAGTTCTTTCACCACATCTTGCTCACTGTGATGCAAACCGTATTCGCTGATTTCAATCTCAAAAAGATCAGCCTGGAGCTCAAATTTCTGCAATGTTTGGATGAAATTCTCAGCAAATGTTGGCTGTTTCAACTGCACCAGGGAGATATTCAGTGAAACTTTGATCGGTGGTAACCCTTGCTTGTGCCAACGAACAACTTCCTCGCAAACCCGTTGCAAAACCCAATCACCAAGAGGAACCATCAGCTTTGAGGACTCAGCAGCAGCAATAAAGTCCTCAGGGTAGAGGAGTCCCCGCACTGGATGCTGCCAGCGCAACAACGCTTCCATCCCGACAATCACATGAGTGGAAGGATTAACCTTCGGTTGGAAAAACACCTGAAACTGGTTCTCTTCCAGTGCGGACTGCAGATCCTTCTCAACCGACAGAGCATTAGAATTATTGCTCATGGTATCGGTGTAAAAACAGTAACTATCCTTACCATTGGCTTTCGCGTGGTACATCGCAATATCAGCACTATGCAGTAAGGCTTCTCCGGTTTTTCCCGCATTCGGATAAATAGCAATGCCCAAACTCAGGCTTAAATAGAGTTGATGATTATTGATACTGAATGGTTGTCGCACCGCTTTAAGAATTTTTTCCGCGACGGCAGCAACACTCTCCTTACTGGAGATATCGGGTAGCAGCAAACAAAATTCATCACCACCAAACCGGGCTAAGGTATCCTCGGCTCGAAGACAACCAAGAATTCGGCTGGAAACCTGTTGCAGGACCAGATCTCCCATCACATGCCCAAGGGTGTCATTAATAAGTTTAAAGCTATCCAGATCCATGAACAGCATGGCAAATTTTTGCCCGTTTCGACCAGCATGGGCAAGTATCTGGTTCATTCTGTCATCAAACAAGATACGGTTGGGTAGTTGGGTCAATAAATCATGGTAGGCTTGATGGCTGATATGTTCTTCAGAAGATTTACGTTCCGAAATATTTCTGGCACTCCCCAAAGTCCCGATAAAATCTTTATCCCGATACATTCCAATAGCGTTCAGTTCGACAACCAATTCAGAGTTGTCGAGACCTTCGACTCGATCACTTGACTGATTGGCCAATAAACGGATCTCGATACTATGGGTTGCCCGATCTCCTGCGCGCTGTTCACTGAAAAAATTATGTATTTCAGCCGCATTATGGGGATGGATGATAGAGGAGAAATGGCGACCGAGTAATTCATTCCTCTTGTAGCCAAGAAGTTCCTCCACCTTATCGTTAACATAGGTAAAAATACCCTGTTTATCGAGCATGTAAATAAAATCGGGAGAATTGTTGACAATAAACCGGTGAAGTTGTTCCGATTCACCCAAAGAGTGTTCCGTTTGCTGCAACTCTTTTTTCTGCTGATAATGTGCAATCCCCCGACTCACCGTTGCCAGTAATTCCCTGGAATCGTACGGTTTCTGGACAAAATCATAAGCACCAAGACGCATGGCTTCTTTTATCGAAGTGAAAGATGTGTCACCACTCACAACAATAGTTTCCAGATCAAGCTTTGCCTGGCGAACAAATTCAAGAACCTCAAGTCCATCAATCCCCGGCATCTGCAAATCCAGCAGCAACAGTTGATAATTATCATCCTGCAGTTTTGTAATAGCTTCACTGCCGTTTTTTGCCAGGCTAACCCGGTAACCATTAATTTGTAACAGAGCCTGCAAACTACGCAATAAAGATAACTGATCGTCAACAATCAAAATATGTGATTGCCCGGTCTTCCCGGTAGCAATAATATTTTCAGAAACTTTATTTTGCACAACTGCTCCTAGAAATCATCTCACATCAGCACAGGGAAGCTGCAAGTTAAAGCTCGTTCCAGATGTTGCCGAGCTATGGCAACTGATCCAGCCACCAAGGTCATCGACCATCCCCTTGACAATGGTCAAACCAACACCGGCATGGTTAGCTCCCTTGGAACTTACAACCGGTTGGAACAATTTTTCCTGCAGTTCTGGATCTATCCCAGGACCATTATCCTGAATAATGATCTCAACATGTTTTCCTCTATCAGCAGAATAACCGTCACGTGTCACAATCTGCACGGCACCACCTTCACCAGCAGCTTCTGCAGCATTTTTAAGGAGATTGACCAGAACCTGTTTCACCAGAACAGGATTAGCCGCCATTTCATTCAATTGGCTCTGCAGATCAAACTTAAGAATAATTTGACGTGGTTTAAACTCTACATCATTTAAAATATCAACAGTATCCCGCACCAACCGATTCAAGTTAATACGATGCTCCGGAAACGCCGGAATTTCCTGCTGATCAAGGTAATAATTAATAATATCGTCGATTCGTTGCACTTCATTTTTGATCGATTCGGTTAATTGACGATCGCTATTATCTTCGAGCAGTTGATTTAATACCCCGGCATAATTACCGATAGTTGTCAGCGGGCTGCTAACCTCATGGCTCACCCGGCGCAACAGATGAGTTCCATCATTCAAGTTCTTCTCAGCAGACACCAACATCCGGGCCATAGCAGCGCCGACCACCTGTTTGAACATTTTGATCTGCAGTGATTGCAACCGCCCTGAATCCTCGACTGAATTGACCCCAAGAACCACAACTCCCAGCGCTCGCCCCTCAACGTGAAAGGGGTGACAACTCATACCACCGCCCCCGCAAAGCCTGAGCAGCAAATGATCAGTCACGGTCAGTTGCTGCATCGGTTGGAAGGAATCCGTTGGAGCCCCTTTGATTAATGCAGCTGAAACCAAACTGGATTCATCCTTCATGGAAATTTTTAATTCACCGATCAATCTCGGTTGCCCTTCGGCTTGAATTCCGGTTAGCTGGTGATTCTTTTGATCAAGCAAAAAGAAAATTGCATCGGTTGCCGAACTATTTTCCAAATAAAGGTTTCGCGCAATCCCCACCAACTCCTCTGGATTTTTAACCGCACCCAGACGGGCACGAGCTGCCTCCTGATCTGCCAGAACAAAGGACAATTCAGTCAAGCGACCCAAAGCCGCCGCCATCTCTCTTTGCAGTCTCTCTGAATCATCTAAAAAAGAGCCGAACGGTGGATAGAGACCGCTGACCCAATCGAATAAATAGTCGATCTCACTCTTACTGAAGTCGAACAAACGTCCTGCCAGTGTCTCAGTTTCAACCGTTAAATTTTGGGAATCCAGGCAAAACTGCTGCACTAAACGGGCAATTTTCAATAAAATTCCACTCTGTTCAATTTGAGTGACTTCGGCATGTAAAAAACGTATTGCATCGACCAGAAACGAATCCAGCCGCCACGGTTCAATCAACATATCTGCAATCTGCAGGTGGTTGATCTTATAATTGGCCTCTTCCAGGCGACATTGGGTCACACTGCTCCATGAATTAACACTCAGATCAACGTAATTACTCCCCTCCCGGGCAAACAAAGCATGGATGCCAAGATTCAGCAGTAACCCGCTGAGTTGTGCCTCTTCAACATGAGGATAATTTACCGAGGGGGCAAGACAGCGGGCAACCAAACTGGAAAGCTGGGATGAAAACCACAACTCATGCTGAAAAGATAACTCCTGAGGAGTGAAGTTGTGTCGAACGATTTGTTGAGCCGCCTGCAGTGCAATACCGGTCAGCATTGGAGTTCCCAGCTTCTGGATAGCCGAGGAAACTGGTTCCAGTGGGTCCAGTGGTTTAGAGCTGGTTTTACTGGCAGCAAGAATTATTTTTGCCGAGAGAGCCGCATCCCGAAGAATAATATCGGCCAACAACTGTGTATCGTCCCCGCCAAGACAGGCCTCAATTAAATCGACCAGAACCTGCGGCATACAAAGCAAACCGGCAACATCCTGCACAGAAAATATTTTTGTCGATACGTCCATAGTCCCCATTCCCCCCCCACTGACTCAACAGTTTCACCCAGAAAAAAATGGATTTTATCCTGATAGAGCCATCTTAACTTGCTATTATCGGCTAAACCCACCATTTCAGCAAGCTGATTATCGACAAAACCTCTTAATATTCAGCAAGTTAGACAATATTAAAGGTTTTTCTTACTAATAAAAATCTCTTAAAAATAGAACCCATCAGGAGCAATGTTTCTAACTCAAAACACCTAACAGCTGAATAATAAAAGTATTTTTAAAAAAAGATTTCGACCAGAAGCTACCAAGCCTCAAAATATATCTGGGGGAAGAATCCAAGAATATTTATCCCCACACCATAACTATTTAATTTTACTAGGTTTTATTTTAGCACAGAGTTAATGATTTTTTTTGACAAGGAGGTCATTTTTTCATATTCTAAACTGAGTAAAATAATACTCAATCCAAGAGGTTTAAGTATGAAACTCTCCACTTCACAGCAAATTGAGGAATTTATTGATCTCATACAAGACTTTGGCAAAGAGAATCTGGAAGAGATTCTCCATAAGCTTCTTGAAGGGGTCCAGATACTTGCCGATGGAGGGCATTGTCGCATCTACCTGGAAGATCTGACCATGGGTGCCATCACCTGTGCGGCAACAACTGGCGGAGATACCCTTCCTCAGCAGAAGAATTTCTCCCCAATCAATAATAGTCATTTTTTAATTTCGCAGGTTTACCAGCAAAAACAAGAGCTTGCTATCAGGGATCTGTCACAGTACCCGCAAGACCTCCTCCTCGTGACCGGTAACCACAAGGTTGGTGCCAGCTACCTGTTACCAATCACCCAATTGGGTCGCTCAATCGGGGTTCTTTGCCTGGATCGGGAGAAATCAAGCCAATTTCCCCCGGAAAGGCGCCTGCACCACATCCGCAAGTTGTTGGCTGAGGTTGCCCCGACGCTAAACCGGGCACGCAAATATCAACAGCAACTGCAACTGGCACGGCACGTTGATGAAGCAAAAAAACGGGAAGCAGCCCTCTTCATGGTCAAATCTGCTGCACAACTGGTCAAGCAGGTTGTTTTAGCCTCCGTGCTGATCCCCATTCCATCTAAAATCGATGGCGAACGGACCTTGCAGATTCTTGCCTCCTATTCCAAAGAACCGGAGGCGGGAAAACTATATGAGGAAGAGCGCCTCATCAATCTTGGCCCAGGTGAGTCTCTCCTCTCCCGTTTCATTGATCGTGCTGGTGTCATCGTTGATGACAGCCTGCTGACACCACTTTATATTTCTGATCTTGCTGCAGAAACCCTGCAAAAACCATATTTAACTGAAGAATTGGGTCTAAAATCTCTCTATATGGTTCCACGCTATGATAAACGCACCAGGCGGGTCGTATGTCTGGTCAATTACTACACCAAAGAACGTCACCAGTTCACCCCTTTCGAGCGCGACCTTCTTGATGCTCACGCTGAAATGGCGCAACGAGTCGTTCAGGAGATTGGTGACGAACACCTTGAAGTCCAGGTTTTATCAGAGATTCGAGACTCCTTACAACAATCAAACGACAGATTGAAACCATTTTTACACCGCGTTCTTTCCAAAGCAACACAGCTGATTGGTGCTGATACCGGCAGCATCGCACTGATCCGTGAACACGAAGGGGAACGGTGGCTGCTGGTTGAGGATTCCCAGGGAAATCTGATCGGGGCAAAAAATAGGGATTGGCTGAAAAAACATATCCCTCCCATTCGTGTAGGTGGTCAGGAACTTCCTGCCGAAGAGAGAAGCCTGTCGGGGCTGGCGGCAACAACCGCCAAGGCGGAGATTTTAGTTGATAGTCTGGACATAGAAAACAACGACGGGTTCTATCGACCGGTAACCGAAGCCATTCGCAGTGAGATTGCCGTACCGATTATCTACGACAGTGAAGTTCTTGCAGTGATCTGCCTTGACAGCCTCCAACCACACTATTTTACCAATGAGCACCGCCGCATCCTGTTAATCATTGAACGAATGATTGGCCATCACCTGGCCATTCTGCAAAAGATTGAACGGCTCACCAGTGAAATTGACCGCCTTCGTCAGGATGTCGATTATCGAGATCCAAAGATCACTTCATATCGGCTCGGTAACATTATTGGAAATTCAATGAAGGCACAGGAACTCATCGACA
>JAGGWI010000227.1 GCA_021157505.1 Desulfuromusa sp.
AAGTTACACAGACCGTTAGCCCATTTTGCTGCTGGATCCGGGTAAGAAGAACAGACATCACCGATGCTCCCTTTAACGATCCGGTCGCAACCCTGACACTCTTCAACAACAACCTGGCAGCTTCCATTTGGGGCAACACAACCAGATTTTTTCCAAAAACTACACTCGGTACCGGCAAGAACTGTTTGGCACTGCATATTTATTCCTCCTGAAATTATACTTTAGCTCGAAATTAGAACACGTACTAATAGCGAATTTAGATTTTAGAGTCAACGATTTTTTAGTTATGTTTGCAGGTTTTTTGATTGGCGTCTAAAAAAATACAACAAGACAAAATTAAATTATTGTAACCAGCCTTGTTTCAGTTATAATCTCGTTGAATCTAATTTGTGGAGTCTTACCAGCTTAACCCGTGCTTATTTTACTGAAATATATCTGACTATGGAGAGACCATTGATTCTACCTGTTATCCTCTCTGGCGGTGCCGGAACTCGGCTCTGGCCATTGTCCCGGGAACTTTATCCAAAACAGCTTCTCCCTCTTGCTTCTGAAAAAACCATGCTGCAGGAAACAATCGAACGACTCAATGGGCTTCAGGAGATTGAGAACCCGTTGATAGTTTGTAATGAGTCACATCGTTTTATGGTGGCGGAACAGGTGCGACAGATTGATCAGGAGCCCCACGCTATTATTCTTGAGCCTTGTGGCCGAAATACGGCACCTGCTGTCGCTATGGCTGCTCTCTACGCACAAAAGCTGGAGAGTGATCCGCTACTGCTGGTTTTGCCTGCTGATCACCTGATAGCGAATGTGGATGAGTTTCAAAAGGTTGTGGAACTGGGAGTAGCACAAGCCGAGCAGGGGGCGTTGGTCACTTTCGGGATTGTCGCAACCCATCCTGAAACCGGGTATGGCTATATATGTGCCGATCGACAAGCGGGTGGTGGTGTTTTTCCCGTTTCCGCTTTTGTTGAAAAACCTGATGTTGTGATGGCTGAGAAGTATCTTGCCAGTGGCGATTACTTCTGGAACAGCGGCATATTTATGTTTCGTGCCAGCCGTTATCTGGAGGAGTTGGGATGTCACCAGCCGGAGATGTTATCAGCCTGTCAGAATGCTTTTAACACGATGCAGGAGGATCTTGATTTTCTGCGTCTGGATGAGGCGGCTTTTGCCTCTTGTCCTGCCGATTCTATCGACTACGCAGTGATGGAGAAGACCGATCAGGCGGTTGTGATACCTCTTGATGCTGGTTGGAACGATATCGGTGCCTGGTCAGCCTTGTGGGATGTTCATCCTCATGATAGTGAGGGTAACGTCCTGATCGGTGATGTCCTGACCGAGGGGACTTCTAACTGTTATCTTCATGCCAGTAAAAGATTGATTGCTGCTGTTGGTGTCGAGGACCTGGTGGTTGTTGAGACTGCCGATGCGGTGTTGGTAGCAAATCGTAGTCAGGTTCAAAATGTTAAAGGGATTGTTGAACAGTTGAAGCAACAACAGCGTAATGAAGCCCTTTTACATCGTCGCGTCAATCGTCCATGGGGAGATTACGAAGGGATCGATGCCGGAGAACGTTTTCAGGTGAAGCGGATTACAGTTAAGCCCGGTGCCAGTTTATCGTTACAGAAACATCATCATCGAGCTGAACACTGGATTGTGGTCAAGGGGACGGCGAAAGTGACCTGCGGTGAAAAGGTGATGATTCTTTCGGAGAACCAATCGACCTATATTCCGCTGGGTGAAGTCCATCGTCTTGAGAATCCGGGGAAGATTCCACTAGAGATTATTGAAGTGCAATCGGGAAGTTATCTCGGGGAGGATGACATTATCCGCTTTGAGGATGAATATGGTCGTGAACCATAACGGAAATGGGGAATAAATGAAGATTGACTGTTTTAAGGCTTACGATATTCGCGGCCGACTGCCTGATCAACTGAATGATGATATTGCCTGGCGAATCGGCCGGTCGTATGCCGATTTTCTCCGTCCACAGCAGGTGGTCATTGGTCACGATGTCCGTACCTCCAGTCAGTCATTGAGCGATGCCCTGGCAACGGGTTTGACCGAGGGGGGGGCCAACGTCCTGGATATCGGGCTGTGTGGAACCGAAGAGATCTATCATGCGACCTTCAGTCAGCAGACCGATGGTGGCATCATGGTGACCGCAAGTCATAACCCGATAGATTATAACGGGATGAAACTGGTGCGCGAAGGCTCAAGGCCGATCAGTGGTGATACCGGTCTGAATGAAATTCAGAAATTGGTTGAACAGGGTCATTTTCCACCGTCTGGGCAGGTTGGCACTATCAGCGAGGTCTCATTCCGGGATGACTACATTGAGCATCTCCTTTCTTACATTGATCGCTCTGAAATAAGACCCTTGAAAGTCGTCATGAATGCTGGCAATGGCTGTGCTGGGCCGATTATTGATCTTCTCGAAGGATACTTACCGCTGGAGATTGTGAAGATTTGTCATCAACCCGATGGGAGTTTTCCCAACGGCATCCCCAATCCTCTCTTGCCAGAAAATCGCACCCTGACCCGGGATGCCGTACTGAAGCACAAGGCCGATGTCGGAATTGCCTGGGATGGCGATTTTGATCGATGCTTTTTCTTCGATGAAAATGGTGACTTTATTGAGGGCTATTATATTGTCGGTCTATTGGCTCAGGCCCTTTTACTTAGTAATCCCGGGCAGAAAATTATTCACGACCCACGATTGACCTGGAATACCATTGATATTGTTCAGCATGCGGGAGGAATTCCGATACAGAGCAAGAGCGGACACGCCTTTATTAAAGAGAGGATGCGTGCTGAAAACGCTCTCTATGGTGGTGAGATGAGTGCCCATCACTATTTTCGCGACTTTGCTTACTGTGACAGCGGGATGATCCCCTGGTTAATGATTATTGAGTTGATGAGTCAAAAAAATCTCCCCTTATCTCAATTAGTCGCAGACCGGATTGAAAAGTTCCCTGCCAGTGGTGAGATTAATCGTGTGGTTAAAAATTCAGCACAGGTCATCGAAATGATTCGTCAGAAATATGAACCTTATTCCAAAGGGGTCGATCACACTGATGGTTTGAGTCTCGATATGGGGGAGTGGCGCTTCAACCTGCGTGAGTCAAATACCGAACCAGTGATTCGGCTCAATGTAGAATCTCGAGGTGCGGTCAGACTGATGGAGGAAAAAACCGCTGAACTATTGATGTTGATTGAGCCCATTGTCAGCTGATCTCCTGTTGAAAAATTGATGAAAATCTACCTGTTGAATTGGAAGGTGTTGGTGAGGAGACGGTACAACATTATCAGATCAAATGACGGTTACAGAATAGAAAAAGTTTTTTGTTCATTTTACCAAGAGGAACGGCAGAAGAGGATTGACCTCTTTTCTGCTGTTCCTTTTTTTTCTATTAAAATTTTTCGGTGGTGAACTGCCAGACTTCACTCTCATAGGAGAGCGTTTGATCCATAGCATCTGTGGCGACGACTTTCCAATAATAAGTTGTTGATGGCTGCAGATCGTAGGCCTGGTGGTAGTCATCGTTCCCCATTTTAATTGAATAGACCTCTGAGGAGTTACTATCACTTGCAGCAGAATCTCCGCCCGATCCACCTCCGCCGCCTCCACAAGCGGTCAATCCCCCCCCGAGTAAGAGCAGAAGGAGAAGTGTGACAACCTGTAGCGGAACTTTTTTTAACGGGCGATACTGTAAAGCAAGCAGCATAAGTGCCACCAGGACGGCGATCATAAACTGTGGAATATTGTTTTGTCCCGGAACCGTGGGAGGTGCTACGATGACTGCAGCATTTCTTACCTCAGTTTTGTCGGTTCCATAAAAAAGCGTGTAGGTAACAATGTATCCGGCTGGGGCTATTTCCCATTGGAAGGTGGCGGGATCTGGTTCATCGGTTACTCCGTCTCTTGGAGAGATTAACGCTGGTAACCAGCTGGTGCTAACAATGTTAGAGTAGGAACTCTCGGTTTCAAGGTCATAAGCAGTGACGGAAAAAAAATAGTCAACATCATCGTCTAAATTGGTGAGGGTGGTGGTCAGGGTGTTTCCGACATCAATGGGAGATTTCCCTTCCTCGGCTCCAACTCCATTAAAAGGGAGCTCACTGTTATGGGCTTTGTAGTAGACATTGTATCCCGCAACCTCCGGGGTTGGGCTTCGATCCCAGGAGAGGGTGACATCCTGACAAAACGCGCGACTTGTTGGATTGACAAAAACCAGTAATATAACTATAAGTAGCTGAAATAACTTCATTTATGATTCCTTTACATTTACTTTACATTTATTTGCTGATTTATAATAACAAATTTCAGAATAAATAGTAAAGGGATATTGTATACTTTTAATCAGGAGTGGCTTATGCAGTGTGATTATTCAGAAATTATTAAACAATGCCATCTGTTTTTTGGTGTGACCGAGATGGACCTGCAGCTGCTGCTATCAATTTTACGAATTCGTAAATTTAATAAAGGGGAAATTTTATTTGCAGAAGGGGCTGATGCGGAAGGTTTTTATATTGTCGCTTCCGGTAAGGTGAAAGTCTATAAACTGTCCCCAGATGGACGCGAGCGGATTCTCCATGTTGTTCAGGCTGGCCATAGTTTTGCCGAAGCTGCGATTTTTGATGATGGTCGCTACCCGGCATTTGCTGAGACGCTTCAGCCCTCAACTCTTTTGTTTTTTCCAAAACAGGAATTTCTGGATCTTTTACATCTCCATTCTCAATTGGCAATCAACATGATTGCTGGTTTGTCCAACTTTCTGCGGCAGTTCACGGTGCAGATTGAAGATCTAACTTTTCGGGATGTTCCGGCCAGGTTAGCCCGTTATCTCCTCAGTATTTATGATGAGAACCTTGCGTTAATTTTACTGCCGGTCTCTAAAACTCAGTTGGCATCAAACCTCGGTACGACCAGCGAAACGTTATCCCGCACTTTTCGTAAGCTTTCCGATGATGAAATTATCTCTGTCCAGGGGAAAAAAATTGAAATCTTGGATACTGATCGGTTGTTTGATCTGGCCGCAAGTTACAAGGAGAGCTGAAAATTAAAATAACAATTGATCCAGCTTGTCACTCTCTCACCAATAAAAGAGAAAAAAGATCTCAAAATTCTGGCTCTTTTTACCTCTATTTATTGTCGTGATCACCATTCCGCCGAACGGAATGTTCTGATCGGTTTGCCGGAGCAACTTGCGGCCCTTGAACGCTACCCCTGCTGCACTGTCTGTCATGAATTCCTGGTTTATGCCGTCGAGCGCCGGTTGAATTGTCCTCTTGAAGAGCGTCCTTCCTGTAAACATTGTACGATCCATTGTTATCGTCCAGATTATCGTGAAAAAGTGAGTGAAATCATGCGTTATTCGGGTAAATCCTTAATCAAAAAGGGGCGTCTGGATCTTCTCTGGCACTACCTTTTCTAACGTCACCATTTAAGTCATTATTTTGCTTGAGGAAGATTAGAATTTCTGCTAATTTGATCTAATAAGAATCTTATTATTATAAATTCTGGTATCTCGATAAATAGTGTATTTTTTATTTAAGAGTTATCGTAACCGATGAAGGAGAGAGCCAATGCGTATTCTTGTTGTTGAGGATGAAAAAAAAGTTTCAACATTCATACAGCGAGGGCTTGAGGAAGAGGGTTTTACCGTTGATGTTGCTTTTGATGGTGAAGAGGGGCTTAAGAAGGTAGAGGCGCAATCTTATGATCTGATTTTAATGGATGTCATGTTGCCCAAAATGGATGGATTGGCTGCAATTAAATCTCTACGTGACCAGGATATCCAGACCCCGGTTCTCTGTTTGACGGCTCGAGATTCAGTTGATGATAAGGTCTCCGGTCTTGATATCGGTGCCGATGATTATCTGGCCAAACCATTTGCCTTTGTTGAACTGGTCGCCCGTTGTCGGGCTTTGATCCGGCGTGGTTCCAATGTCCGAGGGGCAGAGATATTTTTTGCCGATCTCCGACTTGATCCGGTTGCCCATAAGGTCTGGCGAGCTGGAGATGAGATTACTCTGACATCCAAAGAGTATGCGTTGATGGAATATTTTATCCGTAACCCAAATCGGGTTTTGACGCGACTGATGATTGCTGAGAATGTCTGGGATTATACTTTTGATTCTTTCACCAATATTATTGATGTCTACGTGAATTATCTACGGAATAAGATCGATCAGAAATATGATAAAAAATTGATTCATACTGTGCGTGGCGCAGGTTATGCTTTAAAAGAATCCTGACCAAAGTTCAGCTACTTCCATCTTCTCCATCGAAAAGGAGAAGATGGAAGTTTTCTACTTTTCAAACCGGACAATTCGGCTAAAATCTTCTGCTTTCAGACTTGCTCCCCCAACCAGTGCGCCGTCAATATCTTCCTCTGCCATCAACCCATCGACATTGTCGGGTTTAACACTGCCACCGTAGAGAATCCGTGTTTCTGCAGCGACCCCTGAGCTGAATAATTCCTGAACAAGTTTGCGGATAAATGCGTGGGCTTGTTGTGCTTGTTCCGTTGTTGCTGTTTTTCCAGTACCAATCGCCCAGATTGGTTCGTAGGCGATGATGACCTCAGCCATTTGTGCTTCTGTCAGGTTGGCGAGCCCCCCCTTAATCTGTCGACTGAGAATTTCCAGCATCTGTTGATCTTCCCGTTCCT
>JAGGWI010000049.1 GCA_021157505.1 Desulfuromusa sp.
CATGGCTGATCCGGTGCGGGTTGATTTTGCCTATAATGCAGATGGCAGCTGTAACAAAGTGAATCGTTTCAACGATACCAGCGGTTTGAATAAGGTGGGGTCAAGCGACTTTAGCTACGATCCACTCAACCGTCTGACGGAACTGACGCATTATGCCATCAATGGCGGTATTTCCACTGTGGCTGACTATGATTACACTTATAATGCCGCTGGGCTATTGACTTCCGGTCACCACGGCCAGACATTTGATTACTCCTATGACGCCTCTGGCCAGCTTACGGGGTCGACTCGATCGGTGTTCAGCGACGAAATATTTTCCTACAACGCAAACGGCAATCGTGATGTTGGTTATGTCGTCGGTGCCAATAATCGAATCATGAGTGACGGCGATTATGATTATAGTTACGATGCCGAAGGCAATATAATCAGCAAGACAACTGCCACCAGTATTGTGACCTCCTACGCCTATGACCACCGCAACCGCCTCATAGCCATTGCCGGCGGCGATCCTACTGTAGATATTTCTTACACTTATGACGGCCTTGACCGCCGGATCATAACCACGGTTAACGGTCAGAAGGTCTCTATGGTTTATGATGGTGAAAATGTCTGGGCCGATTTTAATGCTGCCGCCAACCTTGAGACGCGCTATATGTTCGGTGACGAGCTTGATGCACTTATTGCCCGCAGCCGCCCGACCGGTGAGACGGACTGGTATTTGACCGATAAACTCGGCACGATCCGGGATCTGGTTGACTCCCACGGTACTCTTCTCAATCAAGTGGACTACGATAGTTTTGGTGGGGTTCGCGCCCAGAGCGATAGTGGTCAGGGAGACCGTTTCCTCTTCACCGGCCGCGAATACGAAAGCGAAACCGGGCTCTATTACTATCGGGGTCGCTATTATGATCCTGGCCTGGGCCGTTTCATCAGTGAAGATCCAACCGGGTTTGACGGCGGTGACTTCAACCTCTACCGTTATATCAACAACAGCCCGCTGAACGGCACCGATCCGACCGGGGAACAGGCGATAATAGAATTTGCTATGCATATTTGTGATTTGCTCAGCATACATTCATTTGGACTTTCTGTTACCGACCAGATTACCGGCCTGTATGTAGCGATCATTGACGCTCTTGAAACAGGGCACTATTCGTTCACTATTCAACCTGCAGCCCCGCTCGCAGGGCTCGCTATTCCATGCGGAATACCGTATACACCACCAACCCCCGACGTCACTGGAGGTAACTGATATTACTTAAGAGATTCCAATTGCTACATTCAAGATAACTAACCAGAAAGGGACACCGAAGCGGCGGTTGAATATACTGAAATGAAACCGACCAAGTAACATAGTGGTTTTCAAAACTTAAATCAGAGACAAGAGGGATATCATTAGTGATATCCCTCTTGTCGTCTTCGTGAAAATCAATATTTTAAAAAGTTTTTTAAGAATCAGTACAATAAAATCGCAAAAGTTTACAGGTAAACAATCAGCTATTGACTTAGAGTCGGCGAGGGTATAGAAACTGTATAGAGTAATAAATTCAACAAACAAGTTTAAGGTTTATGAAGATGAAAAAATACGGGGTTTGGTTGATTGGTGCTCTCGGTTCAGTCGGGGTTACAGTGATGACCGGTGGCTTGGCTCTGGGCCGAGGTCTTATCGCCCCTGACGGTATGGTTACCGAAAGTAAACCTTTTCATGATCTTGATCTGGCACCCTTGAATGCGCTTGAATTTGGCGGCTGTGACATTCGTTGTTCAACCATACTTCAGGAAGTCCGGCAAATGATCAGCGAATGCCGCTCCATAGATCATTTGCTGGTGGCTGAAGTGGCGGATCAGTATGAATCGATTGACCGCCGGATTAAACCCGGATTGGCTTTGAATTGCGGAACCGCAATTGCCAGTTTGGATGAATTCCAGCAACCCCAAAAAACGTTGCTCGGAGAAGTTGAAAAAATTCGCGAAGAGATTAGTTCTTTTAAAAGCGAAAACAACCTTGAAGAAGTCGTGGTCGTCAATCTGGCTTCGACCGAGCCATTGCTTAATCTGGAAGAGTTTCATCTTGATCTTGGGGCGTTCGAAAAACGGCTGGCCGATAACCATAGCGACAATATACGTTCGGGCACACTCTATACTTATGCCGCTTTGCTCGAAGGGTGTCCGTATATCAATTTTACCCCGTCCAATTCCACTTTGATACCGGCCTTGATCGAGCTGGCTGAAAAAGAAGGGCTGCCGGTAATGGGACACGACGGCAAGACCGGTGAGACCCTGGTCAAATCCGTACTGGCGCCGATGTTTGTTTCGCGTAATCTTGAAGTCTTGAGCTGGGAAGGGTATAATATGCTCGGCAATATGGATGGCCAAATACTCAATGAACCTGAAAACAAGGCTTGTAAAATTAACTCCAAAGAGCATGTTCTGACTGAAATATTAGGTTATCAGCCCCACTCGAAAGTAAGCATCAGCTGTGTGCCATCACTCTCTGACCAGAAGACAGCCATGGATTTTATCCATTTCAAAGGTTTTATGGGAGCCAAAATGTCACTCCAGTTTACCTGGCAGGGCTACGATTCACTGCTCGCGGCCCCCCTGGTACTTGATATGGTTCGCTTGAGTCTTTTGGCCAAAAAACGGGGTGAATCCGGCCTGATGCCGCAATTGGCACCTTTTTTCAAATCCCCGCAGGGGGTTGATGAATACGATCATTTCAAACAGCATGAATTACTGATGGACTATATAACCAAAGTCAAGGGAGAGTGATTTATGAGAAAGATATTTATTACCCTTAAATTATGGTTGATTTTATGTCTGCTGTTTTCGGTTCCAACAGTTATGGCGCAAACCGGACAACCGCATATTCCTTCTCAGTCACCGCTCCACCAATCACCAAAACCGGAAACGACAAAAATGCCGGCCATGAACTTCGTGGCGCCCGGAATCCTCGAGATTGGCGATTGTCGGGTAGACAAGAAAAATGGTCGGGTAGAGTTCCCGGCTCGGGTTAATATGCAGGAAGGGCTGCTCGAGTACCTTCTAGTGGGAGATGCCGGCAAGCTCCATGAAAGCTTGTTGAGTACCGAAATTTCTCCCTATGCCTTGCAGGTTTCTCTGCTCTTACTCGGAATTGAAGGTTCCTATAACCCCCTGGAAATGCAGGGCGAAGCCCGTACCCCGGAAGGTGGCCGGATAAATATCAAGGTTCGCTGGCAGGATGGAAAGCGTGTGAAAACTGTGGCCCTGGAAAAATGGTTAAAGAAAGATAAGAGTAAATTGAATAATATTCCCTGGGTGTTTACCGGATCAGTAGTTATTGACGGAGTCTTTATGGCGGAAGTGGAAAGGTCAATTATTGCCATCTTTCATGACCCCGTGGCGATGATAGACCACCAGCTCCCGGAAGGAGCTGATGACCAGGTCTGGTTTGTCGATTCCGAACAAACCCCCAGCCGAGGTACCGCCGTCACTGTTATTATTGAAGCCGCCAAGTAAATCGGAGAGAGATAAGATGAAGCTACGATTGTTGATACTGGTCGCAGTATACCTGACCTTTTGTCCTTTGCATAACAGCTTTGCCGGTCAAATAGTTGCCGATAGTCCAAATCCCGTCAACAACTCCTTGAAACAAGAAGTTCAGCATGCCATTGAAAAAGGTTTGGCCTGGCTGATCGAAAAGCAACAGCCGGCCGGCTATTGGTCACAGCCGGAGCATCCGGCCCTGACCGGGTTGGTTCTGACCGGGTTTATGGGAGAACCAGCCGGACGCATCAAAGCCAACCCGCCGGAATATGTCAGGAGAGGTTACAACTTCCTGTTGCTTAATGTGAAACCTGACGGCGGTATCTATTTTCGTGACATGGCCAACTATAACACATCCGTTTCAATCATGGCTCTGGTCGTTTCCAATAATCCTCAATACAAATCTATTATTCGCAAAGCCCGCAATTTTACAGTTACCCTGCAAAGCGATTTTGACAAACAGGGAACTGCAGATAATCCTTACGACGGCGGCATCGGTTACGGTGGCCGTTACCAGCATTCCGATCTTTCGAATACCATGTTTGCCTTAGAAGCTCTCTACTATACAAAAAACTTGGTCAATGATGTTACTGTCAAAGAGACTCATTTGACCAGGTTGAACTGGAAAGCGGCCCGTAAATTTATCGAACGCTGCCAGAATCTTCCTTCTGTAAATGACCAGAGCTGGGCCAGTGACGATGTTCAGAACAAAGGTGGTTTCGTCTATTTCCCCGGCAACAGCAAGGCCGGGGAGATGAAACTTGATTCCGGGAAAACAGCTTTACGGTCATACGGCAGTATCAGCTATGCCGGGTTGCTCAGTTATATCTATGCCGATCTTGATAAGGATGATCCTCGGGTTCAGGCGGCTTTCGCCTGGCTTGAGAAGAATTATACCCTGGCTGAAAATCCCGGCATGGGGGCCCAGGGGCTCTATTATTACTACCATACCATGGCTAAGACATTAGCTTCATTAGGGGTCGAAAAACTTACTTCAAGTGATGGCAGGATGGTTGACTGGCGGCATGATCTAGCCCTGAGAATGATCAACTTGCAAGATCCGACCGGAATGTGGGTTAATGCCAATGGGCGCTGGTGGGAACGTGATCCGGTTCTGGTTACCGCCTATGCCGTTATTACGTTGGAAATTATCCATCGCGGTTTATAAACAGTGAAACTCTCCTTCAGCAGTAATGGCCTGGTTCGTTATTCTGTTTTTGAAGCTATCAATAAGATTGCTGATGCAGGATATACAGGCATTGAACTGTTAGCTGATGTACCACATCTTTTTATCCCCGAAGTTGATAATGATACATTATTTAAACTTAAAGAAGTACTGCGGAATCGATCTCTTGAGGTAGCTAATCTCAACGTTAATACGGTTAACGGATATTATGGCCGGAAATTCTGGGAGCCGCTCTTTGAACCTTCGCTGGCCAACCCTGACCCTGATGCCCGAAAATGGCGGCTTGATTATACCCTGAAGGCGATTGAAATTGCGGCCGCTATAAAATCTCCGACGATCAGTATCACCTCGGGTCGGCCGGTGCC
>JAGGWI010000265.1 GCA_021157505.1 Desulfuromusa sp.
CCTCAATATATTACCTTTATTGCTCCGATGGTCACCTACTCGATGACGATGTTTGCGGGGACCGGCCTCACCGCATTTTCCACCCTACCGGTGATTGCCGAAGTCGCCAAAAGTGCAGGGGTAAGGCCTTCACGTCCTTTGGCTATTGCCACGGTTGCATCGCAGATTGCGATTACCGCGTCACCTATTTCTGCTGCGGTGGTTTTTTTCTCTGGTGCTTTAGAAAAACTCGGCGTCGACTACCTGCAATTGCTGATGGTTGCAATTCCAAGCACTTTTATTGCTGTTATGCTTGGAGCTTTTGTGACCAATTTTCTTGGTAAAGAGTTGAAGGATGATCCTGTCTATCAGGAGCGTCTGGCAAAAGGTCAAATTTCAGAATCAAAAATTGATGACACCAAGGAACTTCCTCCGGAAGCAAAAAGGTCGGTGCTGATTTTTGGTTTTTCTCTGATCTGCGTTCTCTTTTATGCTACAGCAATCAGCCCGACTGCCGGCCTGATTGAAAATCCGGTTATTGGCAGAGATCATGCGATCATCACTTTTATGCTTTCCGCAGCCGCTCTGATCACCTTTTTCTGTAAAGTTGAGGCAAAGAATATTCTCAATGCAGCGACCTTCAAGTCGGGGATGAGTTCCTGTATTTGTGTCCTTGGTGTTGCCTGGTTGGGGACAACCTTTGTTACTGCACACTTGGAAGAAATCAATATCCTGGCCGGGACTATCCTTGAAACAAAACCGTGGCTTCTGGCTATTGCTCTCTTCTTTGGTTCTATGCTCCTCTATTCTCAGGCTGCTACAACCAAAGCATTGATGCCGGTGGCTCTGGGGCTTGGCATCAGTCCGATTGCTGCAATTGCTGCTTTCCCTGCAGTTTGTGCCCTGTTTGTTCTGCCAACTTACCCAACTCTGTTGGCGGCTGTTGAGTTTGATGACACCGGATCGACAAGAATTGGCAAATATGTGTTGAATCATTCATTCATTATTCCCGGGACGGTGACTATTATTTTTGCTGTCGCTCTCGGTTTTGTATTTGGCGGTCTATTTCTCTAAAAACAGCTTAAACTACCTATAGATAAAAGGAGTCAACCCATGCTTATGGAAGAACAAATTATTGAGAAGGCAGCAAAAGCTTCAGGAATCAGTGAAGAGGATCTTCGCATCTTTTTTGAAGAGGGGGAGAAAAAAGAATATCAGGCCAATGAATGGCTTTTTCACGAATCAACACCGAGAGAATGGGCTGGTATTATTCTGGATGGCGATGTTGAGCTGGTTCGTGGTCTGCATGGTTCTTCGAGACATGTTGGTTCACTGATTGCCGGGACCCTTCTCAGTGAGGGCGCTTTTTTGGGTGATGATCCACACAGCACTGGGGCTTTTACCCGTCACGGAGTCACCGTCTGGCAAATTTCCAAAGCAAAGATCGATGCTTATTGCGAAGCTAAGCCGGATCTCTTCTACCGGATTGTTGCCCGGGTTGCAGTCGGAATCAGCCGTCGTATGGGTAACCTGTCCGATCAGATTTTCAGTGGTGATAAAGAGGTCACTGTTGATACCGGATTCCGTCTGGAACATGATTCCCTTGGCCAACGGGAAGTGCCAGCCCACGTTTATTATGGAATTCAAACCCAGCGGGCCATGGAAAACTTCTCTATTTCGGGAATATTTGTCAGTAATTTTGACCACTTTGTAAATGGTTTGGCTTTGACCAAAAAGGCTGCTGCGCAGACAAACCATGAGCTTGGTATCCTTGACAAGGATAAGGCTGATGCAATTTGTGCTGCCTGTGACGAACTTCTGGACGGCAAGTTGCACGAGAATTTTGCCGTAGATATGTTTCAAGGTGGAGCTGGAACCTCCACTAATATGAACGCCAATGAAGTGATCGCCAATCGTGGTCTCGAGATTATGGGCTACAACAAGGGCGAATATGAGCATCTGCACCCCAATGATCATGTCAATGCTTCTCAGTCGACCAATGATGCCTACCCGACCTCGATCAAACTGGCTACGCTGTTGTCACATCGTGATCTGGCCAGAGCGATGGAAGAGCTGAAGAAATCGTTAGAAGTGAAGGCTGATGAGTTCAGTGATGTATTGAAGATGGGGCGTACCGAAAACCAGGATGCTGTCCCGATGACTCTCGGTCAGGAGTTTGGTGCCTACGCAGTGATGGTTGGTAGCGCTATGGCGGCAATTGAAGGTGCGTGTCAAGAGTTTCATGCTATCAACATGGGAGCGACAGCAATTGGTACGGGGATCAACAGTCCTCCCGGTTACGCCAACCTGGTGACTAAAAAACTCTCCGAAGTCAGTGGTTTTAAACTTATCCGGGCAGCTAACCTGGTTGAAGCGACCCAGAATGCTGGTACCTTCGTCCAGATGTCAGCGACTCTCAAGCGGGCGGCGGTACAAATTTCAAAAATCTGTAACGATCTGCGCTGGCTCTCTTCTGGCCCACGCTGTGGCCTCAATGAGATCAACCTGCCGCCGATGCAGCCCGGATCATCGATCATGCCTGGCAAGGTCAATCCGGCTATTCCGGAAGTGGTCAATCAGATCTGTTTCCAGGTGATCGGTTATGATGCCGTTGTCTCTATGGCTGCGGAATCGAGCGAGTTGGAATTATGTATGGCGGAGCCGATCATTGCTTTCGATTTGCTCCACGGCATGATGATCCTGAAAAATGCCTGTGTGACCTTGGCTTCGCGTTGTATCGTTGGGATTGAAGCCAATCGGGATGTTTGTCGTGCCTACGTTGAAAATAGTATCGGTTTGGTGACCGCATTGGTACCGGTGATTGGTTACGAACAATCTGCGGCAATTGCCAAAGAAGCGCTCAAGACCGGTGGCAGTGTCTATACTCTGGTTCTGGAAAAGGGTCTCCTTTCAAAAGAGGATCTCGATGAAATGCTTCGCCCTGAAAATATGACCGACCCTCGGGAAATTCCAGCAGAAAAGTAGAAGAGTCAAAAATCGATCAATCGTCATCCCCGCGAAAGCGGGGATGACTCATCGAGGGGACACTGCTCTTTCATATCTTATGAAATGACAAAAACAGCTAATAACTGCTAAATATTGGATTTTAACCCCAAGGAGACTGCCGGACTTTACAAGAATTGACTACGAAACCGCCTGCTCGGTGCATATTTCCGTATATTTTCGACATGTAAGGGCAATTCATGAATTGCCCCTACTCATTTACTCTCAAATCTACGAAAATCTTCCCTCGAACAGTCAATTTCTCGTTGCAATTCGCAAAGCCCGACAACCTCCTAGTTTTTAAACAGCAATGTCGATTAGGAAGGAAAGGTATTTATGAAGATTCTATCTCTTATTGTGGTGCTGTGCTTTATCACTGGAAGTGCCATTGCCGCTGACTCGAAGCAACTGCTTTTTGATATGGCAAAAAAACTGGCAGAAACAAAGCAATTCAGTGTCTCTATTCATATGGGATATGATGTTGTGCAGGAGTCCGGACAAAAAATAGAGTTCAGTGAAATACGTAAAATAACTGTCGACCGGCCGAACCACATGCGAGCTTATGGTGAGCAGAGTGATGGCGACAAGAGTCAGTTTATCTACGACGGTAAAACGATTACCCTCTTTAGCGCAACTGAGAATGTTTATGCAATAACCGATCAACCCGGTGATCTGGACTCAGCAATTCGTTATGCTGTCGGTACCATGGGGATACGTATACCATTGGCACGGTTGTTGACAACGACCTTTCCGGAATATCTGCAGAAGATGACGACTGGCGACGTTGATTATGTTGAGTACAACACTTTGGGTGCGACGCCAACTGATCACATTGTTGGTCAATTGGAAGATGTTGATTACCAGGTCTGGATTGCGGAAGATCTGCTACCCAGACGTATTGTCATGACCTATAAATATGCGCCGGGTGAACCACAGTTTTGGGCTGAGTTTTCAGATTGGAACCTCAAACCGAAAATTTCAGCTAAAACCTTTGCCTTTAAACCACCGAAAGGTGCTGAGAAGATTCAGTCCATGCTTCCGGTTATTGAGTCTGAGGCAAAGAGCAAAACACAGGGAGGTTCATGATGCTGAAGCTGAGATCCAACGCCATCGTTTACGGTGCTATTTTGTGTATTTTTGTTTTTTGTGTTGCTACCTATGCTGAAGCCCGTGGTCGCGGTGGTGGAGGCCGTGGTGGTCGTGGCGGAGGAGGGAGATCCTTTTCCCGATCAGGACCAGCGAGTCACGGAGGCTTTTCTTCCCGTTCCAGCCGCACCCATCGTCAGCCATCCCGGCAGGTGAATAGATCGACTCAAAGGCAAAGACCGAACGTCAGCAAAGATGTCGGGTCGAGACAGAGACCAAGCGCAGGCAAAGATATCAGGGCCAAACAGGGAACGCATACCGGGACTGACCGGCAGGGTTCACGGGATAAGAACAAAGATAATAACCGCTTTGACGAAGGAGATCGCGAGGAGGCAAGGGAAGATCGTCAAGAAGCAAGAAAAGATCGCCAGGAAGACCGGCAGGATTTTATTGATGATCAGCATGATGATTACTGGGATGACAATCGACATGGCTATTATGGTGGCGGTTATGGTTACTACGGGGGGGCTACTGTTGTTGTCGCAACGGCAGCAACTGTAGCCTACGTAACGACCCTGCCTTGTACGACTTCAGCAGTCGTTGTCAATGGCGTCTCCTACTATAATTGTTCATCTACCTGGTATCAGCGGGGCTATGCCGGCAGTGAGGTAACTTTCACTACAGTTGACCCCCCTCCTGGTTATTAGCAAGGTTTCGCTAACGAAATGTAAGTAACAACATGTCCTCCCGGATTTAGTCTGGGGGGACATGCTTATTTTTGTACGGTCAAAGGTGGCTGTGAAGTCCCTTTCAATTGAGCCAGCCGCTCAGCCTTTGACAACTTGCCGAGGCTGCGCACTCTCTCATAAAAACAATCAAACTCTCCCATACATTGCCCCAGAATGGCCTGAAAGTCAGGAATCAACTCACGGTAGGTGGCAATACCGGCCAGCCGGGCATTATTCAGCCCACCTGCCATCCAGCGATCAAATCTATAGTCCAGCTTGCCCGATTTCTTTAATTGTACAAATTGTTCCATCGCCCCGCTGATCAATTGCCGCTTTTCAGAACGCATCTCCTCAATGGAAAGATCCTGACGGTAGAGAACGCTCAACTGTTGGTGGGTCGTTTGCAGATAATTCTGAAATACCTCAGTCTGTACCTGCTGATCAAGAAAATGTTGCCATTCTTCCGGATTGGCTGTCTGTTGAAACCAGAGACGCACACCTTCGATTTGTACGGTCATAGCAAAGGCTTCGTTAAAAGAGGTGTCACCGTCAATATAAATCAACTGGTGTGCCAGTTCATGAAATAACAGACCTGCCAACCGGGCGTCAGAAGAGGTAACAAAAGTGTTCAAAACCGGGTCGTCAAACCAGCCGAGGGTTGAGTAAGCCTGAACACCGTAGAGATTGACGTCGTAGTTTTCGGCCCGCAGGCTGGAAGCCAGCGTCTCTGCATCCTGTTGTTTGAAATACCCCCGGTAGGAGACACAACCGGCAATCGGAAAGCACCATTGTTTTGGTTTGAGAGAGAATTCCGTTGCGGCAACGACGTTCCAGACCACATAGGGGCGACCAATGTCGGCATAGTACCGATAACTATCGTTATCCGGTAACCCTAACTCTGTGACAGCGAAATTTCGTATCAGCAGAACCTTCTCCAGCTTCTGCCGAATTTCCGGTGTGGTCTGCGGATCTTCAATAATCTCGGCAATGGGTCGAGAGTTTGAGCTCACCTCCATCTGCCCTTTAGCGCATTGGAGGTAGTAACCAAAATCAACGCAGCCAGACAGCGGTATTGTGATAAGAATCATCCAGAGATAGGTCAGCATTCTCTTCATAAAATATGACTTGCAGGATATCCCGGCGATCTATTCAATTTAATCAATAAACGCGGTGAAAGAGAAAAGAGATCCCTTGGTTGCTGAGATTAGCATTCTGCTTAACTAAAAGGATTGTTATTCCATCTTCGTCAGGTTTTTTAAGCTTGCGAAATAGCTCGTATTTCAACATCGGTGTTAGCCCCATGTTCGGTTCGGCCAACTTAGGGTTGCCTAATGACGCATGTTGTGGCATGTTCTTTTGCGATTGAAATTTTTAATTTTTGAGGAGTATTTCATGTTACTACGTTTTCTACTGATCACATTTTTTTGCCTGATGACTTCAATGGCTGCTGCGGACTCTGTCGATATCGGTCTTAGTGACAACAGTTTTCAAATTGGCTACGAGCATCCAATAAATCTTGATGATTATGGCTCATCCATGGTCAATGGCCGTTTTCTCTATGATGGTGACGACGAAACCAAGATTGGCAGCATTGGTCTTGATTTCGTTGGTAAACCCGGTAATGTGTCAGGTCTCGATTTCGGTGTTGGAACTAAACTTTACGTTGGCACCACTGATCCTGACACTGATTTTATCAATCTGGCTGTTGGTCTGCGTAGCAGTTACATTTTTCCCCAATTGCAGGGTCTGGGAATTGCCGGATATTTTTATTATGCCCCAGAGGTTTTTTCGTTCCAGGATTCTGAGGGTCTGTTGGAAGGCGGAGTGCGCCTGACTTATGCAGTACTACCTAAAGCCACACTCTATATCGGTTATCAAAACATCAGCCTCGATGTTGAGAATCGGAGTAGTAGTCGAACGATCGATGATTCTGTCCGTATTGGTTTTGTCGCACATTTTTAAGCTGAATGATTGAAAGTTTTCTTCTGGACGATACAGACGAAGCGTTTTTCAGCTCCTGGTGGGCAGATATCCTATTTTTATCCCCCCAGATAAGCCTTCTTCACCTCCGGATTATTCAACAGTTCTTCTCCGGTCCCTTCAGCAACGATATTTCCGGTGTCCATAACATAGCCACGATGGGCCAACCTGAGAGCCAGATTTGCATTCTGTTCAACTAGAAGAATGGTCATTCCGTCTTCATTGAGCTGTTTGAGTTTTCGGAACATTTCGTATTTAAGTACCGGAGCCAGTCCCATGCTTGGTTCGTCAAGTAGAAGGATTTTGCAGCCAGTCATCAGGGCTCGACCAACAGCCAGCATCTGCTGCTCACCACCGCTTAAAGATTCACTTCGTTGGTTGCGGCGTTCTTTAAGGCGGGGGAAAAGGTCAAAGATATAGTCGTATTCCTTGTTCAGGTCAGCGTCTTTTTCCCGAGCATAGGTTGCCAGTTTAAGGTTTTCCAGAACCGTCAGGTTGCCGAAAATCCGCCGACCTTCTGGGGAGAGGGCGAGGTGCAGTTTTTTAACCACATCACTCGGCTGGGTTTTGAGGATTGATTCCCCTTTAAATTTGATATCTCCACCAATCACCCGTGGTGCTTCTGGCGGTGGTAGCCGGGTAATCGTATGCATGCAGGTGGTCTTTCCTGCTCCATTGGCTCCGATCAGGGTGACAATTTCACCTTCATTAACGTGAAAGCTGATTCCATGCAGGGCTTGGATGTTTCCATATTTAACTTCAAGGTTTTCTACTGACAATAGCATCAGATATTATCATCTCCCAGATAAGCAGTCATAACCGCTGGATGGTTACGTACGTGTTCCGCGCTTCCCTCTGCAATGGTTTCACCAAAATCGATGACCTTGATCTGGGTACAGAGTTCCATCATGACATCCATGTGATGTTCAATCATCCAGATAGTAATGTCA
>JAGGWI010000158.1 GCA_021157505.1 Desulfuromusa sp.
GGGGAATGTGGCAACAGATTCTTTGGGTTGGATTACTGATCGGAGCTACTTGTCTATTGACCCAGAAAATTGCCATAGTTCAGGGTTGGCATTGGCAGACGATGGTATTTACCGTTCTTTGCTACAGCCAGTTGTTTAATTCTCTGGCAGTTCGTTCGGAGCAGCAATCTTTATTCGCCCAGGGGATCACTTCAAACCTGTCACTATTGTTAACCGTGCTGGTCAGTGTTGCAGTTCAGCTGGGAATCATATATGTTCCCGCATTGCAGTCGTTGTTTCATACCCAGCCTCTAGGATGGCTGGAGTTGGGATTCTGTTTTGCCATGTCGACAGTGGTTTTTATTGCCGTTGAGATGGAAAAGTTGTTATTGCGGCGAAATTGGATAAGATATTGATCAACGTTCGATATTGCGTAGGGGCGCTGCTTGCCGCGCCCTGTCGATGTGATCAAAAAAGGGCGCGGCGAGCAGCGCCCCTACAGTCAGGATATTTTATGAACAAACAAAAATTTACCCCCGGTCAATCGATTCACGGATTTCTGGTCGATCGAATCGATTCACTCCCAATTATTAATGCCACCATGATCCGCCTGCACCATCAAGTCACCGGTGCCCGGTTTATGCATCTAGAGCGGGATGATGATAACCACCTGTTTGCGGTCGGTTTTCGTACCCCACCTGATGATTCAACCGGGGTTGCCCACATTTTGGAACATACTGCGCTGTGTGGATCAGAGCATTTTCCGGTGCGCGATCCGTTTTTCTCGATGCTCAAGCGCAGTCTCAACACTTTCATGAATGCGATGACGGCCAGTGACTGGACCCTCTATCCGTTCTCCAGTATGAACCGGAAAGATTTTCACAACCTACTCGATATTTATCTGGATGCCGCATTTTTTCCCCGTTTAACCGAGCGTGATTTCAGTCAGGAAGGGCATCGTCTTGAATATGCCGAAGGGGATAACCCTGCCTCTCCACTTGAATATAAGGGGGTGGTTTATAACGAGATGAAAGGGGCGATGTCTGATCCTTCCTCACTGTTGACCCAGCGGCTCGATAAACACCTCTATCCAACCACGACCTACCACCATAATTCGGGTGGTGAGCCGAAAGATATCCCCTCTCTGAGTTGGCAGCAACTGCGTGATTTCCATGCCCGCTATTACCATCCGAGTAATTCCTGGTTTTTCAGTTCCGGTAATCTTGATTTGGCTGAATTACTGGGGATTGTTGAAGATCGGGCGCTGCAGAATTTCGAACGACTCGATTCGGATACCGAGGTTCCGCCAGAACAGCACTTGAAAGCCCCTTTACGGGTGACAGAGAAGTATCCTCTGGATGGTGGTGAACCCCTTGAAAAGCGCTCAATGGTGGAAGTTGGCTGGCTCTGCGGTGATATCAATGACAGTTTTGAGCGGTTGTCAATGTCATTACTTGCCGCGCTGCTGCTTGGAAATCCCGCTGCACCTCTCTATAAAGCACTTCTCGATTCTGGCCTGGGAGCTAATTTAGCCCCTGGAACCGGTTATCATGATGATAATCGTACTACCTATTTTGCTGCTGGTTTGCAGGGGACCGATCCTGAGCATACCGCGGCAATCGAAACCCTGATTCTGGAGACTCTGGAACAAGTTGCCGAGCAAGGTTTTTCACGGGAGCGGATTGATGCTGCGATACATCGGCTGGAGTTTTCCAACCGCGAGGTGACCGGTGACAGTTATCCCTATTCACTGTTGTTGCTGATGCGTCTGATTGGCCCCTGGATCCACGGTGGTGATCCTCTGGCAGCGTTGAACTTTGAGGATAATTTAAATCTGTTGCGACAGAAACTGGACGAAGGACCATTCTTTGCCGATTTAATCCGCAATAAATTACTCAACAATTCGCACCGCGTTACTTTGTTGCTGCAACCGGATACCAACCTGGGCCCACAACAGGAATCCGCTACACGAGCAGAACTGGACAAAATTGAACAGCAACTCAGTGAAACTGAGAAGAAACAATTGGTCGCTCAAGCTGAAGAGCTGCAAGCAGCCCAGGAAGCACCGGAAGATCTCTCCTGTCTGCCAACTCTGGAGCTAAGTGATATCCCTGCGGATGAGACTGTCGCAGCGGTTGAGAAGCAGACCGACAGATCAGTTCCAGAATTCTGGTTTGCCCAGCCAACCAATGGCATTGGTGTTGTTTCTTTCAATTTTGGCCTCGATGGTTTGACCGCTGAACAGCGTAAATACCTGCCTGTTTTTAGTAGTTTGCTGACTCAGGTCGGTGCCGGTGAGCGGGATTATCTACAGATGGCAGAAGTGATGGAGGCGGTGACCGGTGGCATTTCAGCACGAACCTCACTGTTGGATGATCCACAAGATTCCAATAAATTTACTGCCAGTTTTGAATTGAAAGGGAAGGGGCTGATTCGCAACTGTCAGCCATTGTTTGACTTGTTACGCGATATTCTGCTGACCCCTGATTTTACTGATCTGCAAAGAATCCACACAGTTTTAAATCAGTTGCAGGTTTCTCTGGAAAATTCAGTTCCCCAGTCGGGTCATACCTATGCAGCAAGAACTGCTGCCGCTGGTTTGTCTCTGGTTGGGCAACAGCGGGAACAATGGTCAGGGCTTTCTCAGGTTGCAGTGATTCGGGAACTGGCCGCTAAACCGGCGGAAGAGTTAGCCCCCCTGGCAACAATTTTTGCTGACATTGCGCGGCGACTGTTTAACCGGTCACAGTTACAGGTTGCAGTCACCGTTGAGGCGGAGAATTTTGCCCCTTTCAAAACAACTCTGGAGCAGTTAATTGAGAAGCTTCCGATGCAAGCCGTGCAGCAACAACCGTTGACTGAAGAGTTCCAGCCCCGGTTTTTGCGGCAGGGACTTATCTGGTCCTTACCGGTCAATTATGTGACCAGGGTGTTTCGGACGGTCCCCTACAGCCATCCCGACAGTGCCGCTCTGACAGTGTTGGCTAAACTGTTGCGGGCAGAATTTTTGCATCGTGAAATTCGTGAGAAGGGTGGCGCTTACGGTGGTTTGGCGGGTTATAACGCTGAAGCGGGTCAGTTCAGTATGCTCTCTTATCGTGACCCTCACATTGTGCGCACTCTACAGGTTTATGAGCAGGCCATTGATTGGGCTGTTGCCGGGGAATTTCCTGATGATTCGGTCAAAGAATCGGTTCTGGCAGTTTTTGGTGATCTTGATAAGCCTCTCTCTCCAGCGGGAGCAGGTGCTGAGGAATTTGCCAATATCCGCCAGGAAATGACTCTGGAAATGCGCAATCAAATGCGTCAGCAGCTTCTGGCTGTGGATGGGGCAGCGCTGCAGATGGTCGCTGAAAAATATCTGAAAAATGGGAAAAGTGCCATAGCTGTCCTGGCTGGTGAAGCGGCGTTGCAGCAGGCGAATACCGAGCTTGGTGATAAACCGCTGGAATTGCTGAAAATCTGATATTTTTCCGTAGGGGCGCTGCTTGCCGCGCCCTTTGGGGTTGCATCGACAGGGCGCGGCAAGCAGCGCCCCTACGAGATATTCATTACATGTCAAAACAACAATTTTTCGCCACCGCCCCTCTGGGTATAGAACCGTTATTGGCGACCGAACTTGAAGATTTAGGTGCTACCGAGGTCAAGCAGGAACGTGCCGGAGTCCGTTTTTTCGGCGATCTGCGGATTGCGTATCAGGCGTGTCTTTGGTCCCGGCTGGCAAATCGTATTCTCTTGCCGCTGGTTAGTTTTGAAGCTCTTGATGCCGATCAGCTTTACGCTGGGATTTCAGCAATTGACTGGTCGGAACATCTGGCGTTAGAGAATACTTTTGCCGTCGATTGTACTTTGGTTAATTCAAAAATAAACCATTCCCAGTATGGTGCTTTGCGGGTCAAAGACGCTGTTGTTGATCAGTTTCGTTCCCGCAGTGGCGAACGTCCTTCGGTCGCAGTTGAGCAGCCTGATCTGCGGCTCAATCTCCATATCTATAAAGATCAGGCCACCATAAGTATTGACCTTTCCGGTGATAGTTTGCACCGGCGGGGTTACCGAATTGATGGTGTTCATGCACCGTTGAAAGAGAATCTGGCAGCGGCAATTTTAATTCGTGCCGGTTGGCCCGCTATCTGTGCTGCTGGCGGTGCTCTGGTCGACCCCCTCTGTGGCTCCGGTACTTTGCCACTTGAAGCGGGATTGATAGCAACCGATACCGCTCCGGGATTATTGCGCCGTTACTTTGGTTTTTTGGGCTGGAAACAGCACGACAACGACATTTGGGAAGAGTTACTGCAAGCCGCATGGAAGCGGCAAGAAGTTGGTTTGGCGCAGAAACATGGCACTATCGTCGGTTATGATGGCCACAATCGGGCGGTGAAAGTGGCTTGGGAACATGCCCAGAATGCCGGGCTTGATAAGGTGATCCATTTTGAACGGCGTACCCTGCGAGAATTTGTTGCTCCATCGAGTCGGGGAGCCGGTTTGCTGGTGGCAAACCCACCCTATGGTGAGCGACTGGGTAATGTCAGCGAGTTACCACCATTTTATAATCTACTTGGTGAAAAGATGGCGCAACAATGCTCCGGTTGGAAAGCGGCGGTCATTACTTCCGAGCCACAATTAGGGCGGAGTATCGGCTTGCGGGCAGGCAAGATCAATGTCCTTTACAACGGGGCATTGAAATGTCAGTTGTTGCAGTTTGAACTGAATGACACCAATCACTGGCAGTCCCTTGAGGATGGGGCGGGAAAAGCGGTCAAGAAGAATCTTTCCCCCGGTGCTGAGATGTTTGCCAACCGGCTGCGTAAAAATCTTAAAAAGCTGAAAAAGTGGGCGGCACGTCAGGAAGTAGATTGTTATCGACTTTACGATGCCGATCTACCCGAATATGCAGTTGCTGTTGATCTCTACGGTGATGAAGTTCACCTACAGGAGTACCGGGCACCAAAAGAGATCGATGAAAAAAAGTCTGCTGAACGGTTGCGGGAGGTTCAGGATGCAATTCCCCTTGTCCTTGATCTTTCCCCCGATAAAATTCATCTGAAGGTACGTCAACAGCAGAAGGGAAAGCTTCAATATGAAAAGCAGGCGCGACGCGATATCCTGAAAGAGGTTCGGGAGGGGAATTGTAAATTTCTGGTCAATCTGACCGATTATCTCGATACCGGACTGTTTCTTGATCACCGCTCAACCCGCCAGCTGATTCAAAAACTGGCTTCTGGAGCCCGCTTTCTTAATTTATTCGCTTACACCGGGACGGCAACGGTGCATGCTATGATGGGGGGAGCTGTTGCAACGACAACGGTTGATATGTCCCGTAACTATCTTGAGTGGGCTAAGAAAAATATCACTCTGAACCATTTTGATCCTGCTGAAGAGGAGCTGATTCAGGCCGATTGCCTTAGTTGGCTCGACACCGCAACCGGGGAGTACGACCTGATTTTTCTCGACCCACCGACATTTTCCAATTCCAAGGGGATGGAGGCAACCTTTGATGTGCAGCGTGATCATGTTGAATTATTACGAAAAACCCTTCGCTTGCTTGCTCCCGGAGGAATTTTGATCTTTTCTAATAATTTAAGAAAATTCAGTATGAATTTTAGTGACTTGACAGACTTGGACATCGAAAATATCAGCAATAAGACAATTCCACTCGATTTTGAACGCAACCCCCGTATCCACAACTGCTGGTTGATAAAGAGGGATCAATAAATTATTCTGGAGGAAAACAGCTCTTTTTATCGTCAGCGTTTAATTTGTGAGGGTTTAAATGTTTGTACTGGATCCGCGATTAGAGCAGGATACGATTGATTTTGGCAGCTTCCCATTGTGCCGGTTGCTGTTGCTCAACGACTGTAGCTACCCTTGGTTTATTCTGGTTCCACAGCGCAACGCACTGGAAGAAATCCATCATCTTACCGAGGTTGATCGCCAGTTGTTCTGGGGCGAATCAAACCACCTCTCTGTGTGGATGGAGCAATTTTTTAATTTTGATAAGTTGAATATCGCTGCTCTTGGAAACGTTGTCAGTCAGTTACACCTGCACCATGTTGGTCGAACGATGGGTGATCCTGCCTGGCCAAATCCAGTTTGGGGACATCGCCCGGCAGTCCCCTATCTTGCTGAAGACATTGAAAAGTTATATCGAGCAATACAAACCGAATTTATTGACCGGTTAACGGGGGACAAATGACCTGCTCGTTCATTATTGTTCCTGACTGTGGGCTGTCTATATGAAACGCGTCAGTCTGAAAAGTCGCTTGGTATTCGGCTTTTTTGCTATCTGCCTGGTTATTACTCTGGGAATTTCAATTTATCAGATCAGTCGGCTGCAACAGCGTGAATATGCACTGCTCCAGCATGAAATTTCCAGTTTTGAACAGAGTGCCCTGCCGAGTATTCGGGAAGCGGTTTGGAACTATGACTGGACCATGGTTGAGACCATCGCCAGCAGTCAGGTGAATCCGCTGCTGACCTATATTGAAATCTGCGATATGGAAGAGAGTCAGTGCAGCCACAGTGGTGTTGTGGGGCAAGAGCCATACCAGGAACATCATCATGAGATCTATTACCAACTCTCCTCGCTGGGGAATCCCCTGAAAATTGGCACAACCTACCTGCAATTACACTATCAAACCTTTAGCCAGCTGTTTAATCGCTATATATTTTCGGAATTTCTGGTCAATGGTCTGGGGGTTTTTGGTGTCGCAATCTGTATTTTTTTGTTATTTCATTTAGGTGTCATCAGGCGACTGATTCGTATTGCAAATTATACCAGCGATATTGATTTGACGGCAGTGGAGCAACTCGAACCCCTTAATTTTCAAACCAGCGGTTCTACCCAGGATGAAGTTGATCAATTAGCTGATGCGATCGATGGTTTTGTCGGGCGAATCAAAGAAGAATTCACCCGGCGCAAACAGTTGGAACAACAATTGAACCATGTTCAAAAAATGGAAGCTCTCGGGACCCTTGCCGGTGGTATTGCTCACGATTTTAATAATATTTTGACTGCTATTCTTGGCTATGTTCAGCTCTGTTATGATTCTGCTGAAGAAGAATCAAAGTTGCAGCGCCGTCTGGAACAGGTTCTTATTGCGGGTGAACGGGCAAAATCACTCATTGCTCAAATTTTAGTTTTCAGCCGTAAATCTGAAGATTTTACGCAGAAGATAGCACTGGCTGAAGTGATCACGGAGGCTCTTGATCTGCTTCATGCTTCCCTGCCAGGGAATGTCACTGTTGAGACTTCTCTGGACAAAAGCCTCTGGATTGTTGGTGATAGCAGTCAATTACATCAAGTGATAGTGAACCTTTCTACCAATGCCAGCTATGACCTAGCGGAGTCTGGGGGGGTGATCAAGGTTGGATTAATCTCCAGAGAGTTAACCGCGCAGCAGGCAGAACCACTGGGGCTTGATGGTGGGAATTTTGCTTGTTTAACTTTCTGCGATGATGGCTCCGGGATTGCGGATGAGATCCGTGAGCAGGTTTTTGACCCATTTTTCACCACCAAAAAAACTGGCCAGGGAACTGGCATGGGGTTAGCGGTGGTTCATGGAATTGTGAAGTCGCATGGCGGAACAATTGTTTTGGAACCAAAGGTGGGGCATGGCACCTGTTTTACCCTCTATTTTCCACAAGTTCCCGCAGCAGAAATAGTCGAAGTGCCGCAGGATGATTCTGCAACTATATTGCGAGGGCGTGAACATATTTTTCTGGTGGATGATGAGCCTGTGGTCATTGCCATGGCGCAAGAGATGCTGCAATCACTGGGTTATGAGGTGAGCGTTTGTCTCAATCCGGTCGCTGCTTTACAGCAGCTGCTGGAAACTGACAACATTGATCTTTTACTGACCGATTTGACCATGCCGGAGATGACCGGAATTGAGCTTGCAGAAAAACTGAAACTACAGAAACCCGATATCCCGATTATTCTCTATTCAGGATACCTTGATTTGCTGCAAAAATCTGAACTGCAAAACGGTGCCATCAGTCGACTCTTATATAAACCGTTTACTGTTGAGGAATTATCCCATGCTGTGCGGCAGGCTCTAGCAGACTATTGAAAAACTATCTGCGTTGCGATTGCTGTGTTGAAAATTGTCTCAAAATGCTCATTTACTGGGTGTAAACTGCGATTTTTCGACAATTTTGGCCTTGTACTCGCTGCCTTGAAAACGTTTTTCAACACCCTGCCTGAAGGGCAAATCCTGCGGTTTATTGTCGGGTCAGAGAACGATATCTGATCCGATGTGGTTGGTCAGCATCCTTGCCGAGCCGCCGCTTCCGATCTGCTTCGTATTCCGAGTAGTTTCCTTCGTACCAGATCACTTGTGAATCTCCTTCAAAAGCCAAAATGTGGGTGGCAATACGGTCGAGGAACCAGCGATCGTGACTAATGATGACGGCGCAACCGCCGAAGTTTTCCAGACCTTCTTCCAACGCCCGCAGTGCGTTGACATCCAGATCGTTAGTCGGCTCATCAAGCAGTAGTACATTAGCTTCTTCAGGAAGCATTTTTGCCAGGTGGACCCGGTTACGCTCGCCACCAGAAAGGACCCCGACTTTTTTCTGTTGGTCCGATCCAGAAAAGTTAAAACGGCTCACATAAGCACGTGAATTAACTGTTTGACCACCGAGTTGAATCATCTCCCGCCCCCCGGTGATCTCTTCCCAGATGGTTTTATTTTCGTCCAGCTCACGACTTTGATCGACATAGCCGAGTTGCACGGTTTCGCCAACCTTGAAACTGCCGCTGTCGGCTTTTTCTTCACCGATAATCATTTTGAACAGAGTCGATTTTCCCGCACCGTTGGGGCCTATTACCCCGACGATGCCACCGGCCGGAAGGTTAAAACTGAGGGTGTCGATTAGTAGTCGATCGCCAAAACCTTTACTGACTTCTTCGGCTTCAACGACTACACCTCCAAGCCGTGGTCCTGGTGGAATATAGAGTTCGAGAGACTTCTCTTTTTCCAGACCAGAGTTGCCGAGGAGTTTTTCATAAGAGCTGATCCGTGCCCGGGATTTGGCTTGCCGCCCCTTCGGCGACATGCGGATCCATTCCAGTTCGCGTTGCAATGTCTGTTGTCGTTTGCTTTCCGATTTTTCTTCTTTGCGCAGCCGTTCCTGTTTTTGCTCCAGCCAGCTGGAATAATTCCCCTTCCAGGGAATTCCGTGACCGCGATCCAGTTCCAGAATCCATCCAGCAACATTGTCGAGAAAATAGCGGTCGTGTGTGACAGCGATAACGGTCCCCGGATAGTGCCGCAGGTGTTGTTCCAGCCAGGCAACGGTTTCTGCATCCAGATGGTTGGTTGGCTCATCAAGGAGTAAAATATCTGGTTTTTGTAATAATAGGCGACAGAGGGCAACCCGGCGTTTCTCACCACCGGAAAGCACCTTGATAACTGTTTCAGGTGGCGGGCAACGCAATGCTTCTTCTGCCAGTTCCAGCCGTGAATCAAGATCCCAGGCATCAGCTGCATCGAGTTTGTCCTGTACTATTGCCTGACGGGCAAGTAGCTTGTCCATGTCACAGTCAGGATCGGCAAAAGCATTGTTGATTTCTTCAAATTCGCCCAGCAGGTCAACGATCTCCTGTACCCCTTCCTGGACCACTTCTCGAACAGTTTTGTTATCATCCAGCTGTGGTTCCTGCTCCAGGTAGCCGACACTATATCCAGAAGATAAGACCGCTTCGCCATTAAATTCTTTATCAACTCCCGCCATGATCCGCAACAGAGTCGATTTTCCTGAGCCGTTCAGCCCCAGTACGCCAATTTTGGCACCGTAGAAATAGGAGAGGGAAATATCTTTGATGATTGGCTGCTTATTATAGCTTTTGCTGACCCGCATCATTGAATAGATGATCTTTTTTGTATCTTCACTCATTGGATTGCCCTTTATCGTTCTGCTCGCCCAAGTTTTTCTTTCTTCTTCATAAAAAAAGAGAATCTGAGCAAAGATAGTTTTATTTTGAAAATGCGATTGTATAGCATTTTACTCATGATTGTCGCAACAGCAAGATTTATGCTCTGCATGTTAATGCCACCAGGAGACCATTTCATCAATAATCTCCTAGATTTGAGTTTTCAACAACTCTTCCTGAGGTTCAGTGAAAATATTATTTTTCTCAAATAGCTGTTCTGCCTGTTTCCTTTCCTCACCATTGAAATGAGAAATTCTCGCTGAATTTTTGTCCAGATAAAGTGCTGCTCCTAATGCACTTAATCTCTCTAGCTCTGTTTTCGCGTATTTTGCCCTGATCGAATAGGGCCAACTGGCAAGCGGATCCTGTTTGTACTGCAAATCGGCATAATCTAAACTTGCGTTGAGGTAACTTTGTTTTCCGGTTCGTTCAAATAACCATTCACAAATATCGCTCAACTGATACAGGGGAGGTAAAAACTGATTTTTCAATAAATGGATATTCAGCCATGCCTTGCGGAAAAGTCCCAATGCAAGCTGTGGATTGCTACTTTCAAGGCCGGCAATAACTCCTTCCGTCAGATATGAATAGAATCCTTTCCCGTGAACATCTGTGGATTTCTGCAATAGCTGTTTGAATTCTTCGTGTCTGTCGAAATAATGATAATGGACAGCCAGGTAGGGGAGGAGATCGGTGCGCAGTTGGCGAATGTTATCAACTTTGTGAAAATGGTGCAGCTGCTTGAAATTTCCCGTCTTATAGCTGGAGTAAATGTCGATGAATTTTTTTTTGACCGAGCCGGCTTTAGCGGACAGCTGGCTAGTGTCAGGTCGTCTATCTCTATCGATGAGCTGATGCAAAACAAATTCCACAGCTTCAGGTTTGTCGGCTTGAGTAGAAAACCAATTGTCGATCTCCTGTTCCGACTTACCTTCCGTCCGCAGGCCATAAAGAGCAGATTCCCAGGTCACGGAAGATAATTTGTCGGGTGCAAGATTATCGAATATTGCCCAGGCCGCCTGATGTTGTTGAAAAACGTGTAAATATTTTATGTATTCCGAGTAAAAAAAATTGTTCTGGTAGCGCTGAATACCTCGCAAAAAGTGCTCGGCCATCGGTTGATAGTTTTTTTCTGCCAAGTCTGAAATCGCTGCAGAATACATTTCCGCCGCTGAGCCGGTATGAAAACTTTGTGCGATCTGAAAAAACGCAGTGGCTTTTTCCGTGAGCCCCAATTTGTAGAAAAGCTTTGCCGCTTTCATTGCATGGTTTGACAAGGCGACAGTCCTGGTCGGATTTTCATCAGTAAAAGGGGGGAAGTTGATCAAAATTTCATAAGCTTCTTCCAGACGAGATTGTCTGATGAACAATTCGCCCAGTTTTTGATATGACACCCATTCATTCGGGAATATTTCAATAGCTTCCCGATGAAATTGTTCCGCCTTGTCAAACTCACCTTTATCTTCGCTGATTTTAGCAAATAAATCCTGCCGCTCGGGATCACCGACAAATCGATCTTTCAAGATGATGAGAAAATCTTCCAGTTGTTTTTCCCGGCCAGGAAGTTTGTAGTATTTGTATAGTCTTGTGGCCACAGCAAAATTTCCATTAGTGTAGCGTAAAGAATTTTCAAGAGAATGAAGAGGGCTGACTTTACTGACCCAGAAATAGCGCTTGGGAAAATCGTGCTTGAAAATATCCAGATGAACTGGATACCCCTGTCCTTGGTTCCAAAAGGCACAGAGATCTTTCAACTTTTCAACCTCTTTACTGATTTGTTCTTTTTTTCTCCCACGGCTCTCTTCAGCTTTTATTTCTAATGCCTGACTTTTCCAGTAGGTCAGGGCGGGATGGCCTTCGTAGATAGTAGAATAATTGCGCAGTTTTTCCAGCCCTCTGTCGGCAAGATGTTGCAACCAAACTGATTTTGCCACGGAGTCAATTAAATTGGCCTCGCTGGTTTCATATAGCAGGTCGAGATAATCACTTTTATGCAGCCCAAGCCCCTCAACCTCGGCAAATAGTTGCGATCCCTGTGACTCGAGAATCTGATAACAATGTTCATAGGCGGCAAGTTGGATTTCGGTTCCTTCGTAGGGCGATTTACCCAGAGCAATTTGGCTTGTTACCAGTGCCTGTGCCGTAAAGCCCTCGATCGGAAAGGCTTTGTCCAACATATCCTTAATCATGATGTTCGATTGAGACCGCCAGATCCAGCGGTTCAGCAATCTGCGAACAATAAGCGAGGACCATTCTTGTCTATCTCCGACCATTTCTTCGATGATGGTGTCTTCTAGCGGGTTTTGTGTGTATGCCCAGAAAAGATCTTGATATTCAATGTCTGCAAATAATTTTTTCAGTGGTTGCTTGATCTGCTTGCGAAGCTCATCAAGTACAGCTAAATTGCCATTCAGAAAGGCGAGAAAAGCTTTTTCTTCGATTGTCTGTGGTGTACCAAGAAACTTTATGGCGGCTGGTCTGCGGTGGAGATGAAATAGCGCCCGGGCGATCAGCAACGACCGATCAGGGTGACTCCGTGGCAGCTTCCAGGCTGCAACTAGTGATCGCTCGAACAATCCTTCACTGGCTACAGTCTGCTTTGGGTGCAATATACCGAACAGCTGTAAATAGTAACCATTCTCAAGAGATGAAAGTGATTTTTTCTTAAACAGTTCAAGCGGACTATCCGGCAGGCCAGGTGTAACTGTCTGCATATTGATCCGATTTTTTTTCTTTATGGGCAAATCTATATTGATCTGATGTAACAGATTATCCAGGTGGCTCAGAAGTATTTCAAAGGGGAGCTGCTCATCTGAAAACGGGAGACTTTTTTCTTTCGCCTGCTTGAGGGAGACACCCAAGCCATTAAAGCTGCCGGTTGCATCAGCAGACAGGTGAAGCAAACTGATGCTCAACTTGCCCTGTCCATTATGGCCGATAGCAGGGACAATGATGCTGCTTGCTTTAATTTCCTGTGCGAGAGAATTTATGGTGTCTTCCTTGAAAGTCCGGTTTTTCTCTCCCAAGGCTCGAGCGGTCAAGGTCGGATTTGGTAGAGATCGACCGGCATCCTTGAGTCGTTGGTAAATAAACTGTGTCATCAGTGAGCGTCCAGCTCGATCAATTGCATAGCCATCGACCTGAACCGGCACCAGCAAAGTGTCGTAGCTGAGTCCGACTATAATTTCCCGATAAATATTTTTCTTTTTTTCCTGCCAATCTGACGGTTTTCGATGTTTATTTATCTCCATTGCCAGGGTCTTGTCGACCGGCCAGTCCGATAGGTTCTTATCAATATCCTCTTTCTCCGGTCGCTGGACAACGGTTTGATCTGGCGATGTTTTTTTACCGGGGTAAGTGCGAGTATGAGTCATCAATAGCGGTAAAGCTCCATCGATAAGCGTTCTCTCACCGATCGAACTACCCAGGGACCCAGATTGAAGCCACACTTGCCTTTTATTACTGTCTGCTTCCCAAAAAAAATCCCCCCACGAATTATGTTTAATCTGCACTCTGTGATTATCAATCCTGGTTGCCGAGAAATTCTGCGAATCCGCGAGAGGCTGCGATTCAAGGGTTAAAGATACTTTGTCCCGGTCAAGATCAAAGGAAAGAACGACCGGTTGCACCTGTAGCACATAATTACCAGCGTTATTTTTTTTGAGATTTTTCAGCCCGAGAGGCATTTTGAAACCACCGCCCTTTCCAAAAACTCCGTAACCGACAAAGGAAAGAGATGCTGCAGGTAAGTTGAGTTCAAAGAAGTGATCCGGCCACTCATGTCTTTTGAAATGAATTATTTCGGTAGAGACTTGAACCGCTTGCCATTCACGGAAGGATGATACCGAGTGTTGCCCAAGCCTGATACTGATTTGTGGTGCCAGCAATTGTTGCAATTTTTCCAGAGTCGTTCCAGGGATTTTCTGGTCCTTTTTTAGACCAGCTTCATTCCTCAGATCCACGATCAATTCAGCATCAGTGATAATGTCGAAAGAGTCAGCAAATGCTGAGTTGTCGTAGGAAAAAAATGCCAGAAGTAAAGCGAGCAGAGAAAAGTGCGATGATAAGGCTTTCATTTTGTCCCCCCAGTTACTATTTAAAATAGGAATAACACATAAAATAAATTGCTAAAGGATTTAATCTAAAAAAGGGTTTAATCCCCCGTAGTTTGCTGTGGGGTAGTTCATTTGGTCGTACAGCTTCCGGCTTTTCTACTTTTTATCCAGCTCACTGAGAACTTGAAGGAAGCTGTAGGTTAATTGGGGGTGAAGCGTGGTTCCCGCAAGATCAAGCATGATCGAGATGATCTGATCTATATCCATAGCTTTTTCATAGACCCGGTGAGTTCTCATGGCATCGTATGTGTCTGAAATTGCGGTCATATGGGAACAAATATGTTGTTTCCGAGGGCGGGTGGTGGTTGGATAACCGCTATTGTCATAGCGCATATGATGCTCATAGGCAGTCACAACGGCCAATCGTGGTACTCCCGGGGTGTCGAGCAGATACTCGGCACCTAAGCGAGGATGCTGCTGCATAATCTGCCATTCTTCTTCATCCAGCTTCCCCGCTTTGCAGAGAATCTCCGGGGAGATGAACATTTTTCCCACATCGTGAAGCATGGCGGCAACGCCAATATTATTAAGCAGTTGACCTTCAATCCCCAGGACTTTTGCCTGAGCCAGATTGAGCATGCAGATATTGGTTGAGTGGGTATAGGTGTATTCATCCATTGAGCGTAGTGGTGCAAGTGCCATAAGAGCATCGCTTTGGGTGCCGAATGCCTCGACAAAGCCGTTGACAATTTCATGGATTCCCGTCATTTCCAGTTTTTTCTTGTCACGTACGGATTCGTAGATTTCCATGAAACGCTCGGCTTCATGTTCGGTAATTTCATCCAGCTCGAGTCCGGCAAGCTGTGCTGTGTTTGGTTTTTTGTAGCGGACCTCAACGTGTCCATAATGGATATTTGCGCTACCTTTGACCTCTATCTTCTGGTCTGGTGTTTTGCTGAGATTATTAACCAGCCCGAGGAGCTCTTCTGCATAGACTCCCGGTTCTAACTGTAAATGGCTGATGTTGTTTTGGGTCAGCCATTCAATGAGTTTCTCGATAGCAAGATTTTTTGCAACCGGTTTGTTGGCAAAGATCAGCTGTTCATCAACAACTTTCAGGGTGATATTACCGTGAATATTGAATAGCAGGAGAAGTGCCTGCAATGCTCGTTTATTCAGGAGTAGAACCTGGCGGTGTTTCAGGTGATAGAGGGCAACATTTGTAGCGGCGGTTGTTACCAGTTTGATAAAATTATGCAAATGGGCATCTTGAGTCCTGATCATCGATCTCTCCTTGAATTTTTCCGCCGTTGTTCCATTGCCAGCTTGACCAGTTGTTTGTATTTGCCATTTGCCAGTTCCTGCAGCAATTTTTCTGCCGAGGTGCCGGGAAACAGGGCTAGATTCTTAAGAATTTCTACCTGTAGCTCTTTGACCCGGCGCGAGACCAGCAGCCCCTGCTGCTGTAGTATCCGGCGTAAAATTGGCAGACTCTCGTTGTTGCCGATGCGGGTCAGTGTCTGGACTATCTGTTTTTTAAACTCCAGATCGGTATCATTCTCCATCGGGGTGCTGAGATTTTTATGCAGAATGGTGAGGACCGTTGGATCATGACTGAGATCGGCTATCTGAACAGCCGCGGCCAGGGCCTCCGGGTCTTGACCGGTCAGATCTTTCAGGAGGTGTCTATTGGCTGTCGCGGGATTACAGGAAAACAGGTTGCGTATGACTTCAAGACGCACCATCGGGTGAGGATAGTCGATAAATTGGTGGATCACCTTTATAGTTTTGGGGTCCAGATATTTTCCCAGAATAATCAACAGATTGCGTACCAGATACCAACGCTCATCATCGAGGGATTGGACAATCATCTGTTGAGCGTCACCACCGATCCCTTCCAGAATTTCCATCCAGAGTCGTCGTTCAGGCCATTCTTGGGCCAGCCCTAAATATTCGATCACCAATTCACTGTAGGGTTCTCCAACTGCGATAACGTAGTCGGTTATCTCTTGATATTTTTCCTCGCCCCAGAGATCCATACTGTCCAGCACTTCTGCCATAAAAGTTGGCTGGGTATGAGTGGAAAGAACTTTTTCTTCTAAAATACTGGCAGTGGCGTTGCCGCTGTAGAGATATTCAGACCAGCTATTGAAAATATCCAGCAATTTGACAAAATCACCGATGTCCAAAAAATAGCGGGAAAGCTCAAACAGGTTTTGATGTATTGCTTTTTCCTGTTCAGGAGTAAGTGGTTGCTGCAGTAACTCAAGAAGGATATCAATAAAGTTTTGTTCAACGGATTCAGTCTCAATCTGGTTTTTTAGTTTTTGTTTTTCGTCATCGGGAATGGTGCCGTTAATGTCATCGGTGAGGATGCTGTGTAGTGCCGTCTGGTAACTGTCCGGTATGTACTGCTCTTGTTTCTCCTCGCTGAACAGTACATCCAGTCGGGCACGAACCATATCTTCTGAAGCTGGTGCCGATTCGGTCTTAACATTGTGCTGAACTGTCTGGCCTAGAGTGCCAGCCAGACTGTTGATCAGACCAAATAGTCGTGAAGATACCTTCAGGTTCTGCTCATCTTTTCCAACAATCATTTTCTGGAGCAGCTGCGAGGGGATTTTTTTCAGCATCGCTGGTGCGGCATCTCGATACCGGTCGAGGGCCTGGAATGTGCTACTGAGAAATTCCTGCTGGGCGCCAGGGGATAAGTGTTCCAGCAGTGCGGCGAGTTTTTCGTCGTCGTCGGGTGGTGATTGTGACCCGGTTTCTGATGGGACACTGTTTTCAAAGAAGAGGTCTATAGCGAGGGCAGCTTGATCCCGTTCTGCCTGGCTACCAACAAGTTTTTGATTAAAGATATCAGCAATAGCACCGAGATCAAGGGTCGAATCCAGATCACTAAAGCTGATGACTCCACTGTGCAGTCCTTGCAGAAAATTTTCCCAGAGTTGATTTTCCTCTCCGGTGAGCTCCCGATTGGTCTGGAATGCTTCATAGTCGATCGGAATCACTGAAATATGCTCGATCTGCTGTTGCTTCAGCAACTTGTCAAACCCCTTGAATGCTGCTGACTCTCTTTGGGCAGGGCGGAGCAGCTGGTTAAAACGGATTAGTTCTCTGGTTTGTAACCCCTGGCGAAAACTGATGGATGCAATACCCAGACCTGAGAAAAAAACAGCAAATTCCCGATTGGCTGGATCTTCTTTATCGAGCCAGAGTTGTTCATAATAGATGGTATCGGGGGCGATACCAAAAGTGATGACGGGGTCGGTGAGAAACAGGTTATTTAAGATATCCATAGTAAGGTTGACACTGGTCACAATGACCGGATGCTCGGGGGGGTAAAGTAACAGCTGCCGCCGGGAGGTATTCAATTCATGCACAAAAGAGAGCAGCAGTGGCTTATCCTGATCTACAGTTGAATTGTCGGCTGTTTCCTGTTTCACATGTCCCCCGTGACTTGTCCTGAAAGATGAAATGTTGATCGAGTATAACAGGTTTTGATAAATTTTTGGCTATTGAGTAAGGCTCAATCTGGTAGCTCTCTGTTGCATTCGTTCCACTTTGGTGTTAAATTCCGCAACGTGAAAAATATAATATTTCAGCGAATATCTGCGTATGCGTCCCAGCAAACATTTTGATGTTGCTGATGCGACTCTGGCCGCTCAGTTATTTGGTCAGCAGAATAAGCATCTTAAACTGATAGAAAAAAAACTCGGCATCCGGCTTGGCAGCCAGGGAACTGTGATTCACCTGTCCGGTGAACCAGCCCAGGTTCATGTCGGCTATCGCCTGCTTGAAGAGCTATGTCTCTTAATGCGGGAAAATATGCCGATTTACCCCACCGATATTGATTATGCGATCAGGATCCTCTCTGCTGATTCATCAACCTCCCTGAAAGATATTTTTTGTGACACGGTTTTTATCTCGGCCCGCAATAAGTTAATTGCGCCCAAAAGTCTGGCACAGAAGAATTATATCGATAATATTCGAAAAAATCATGTTGTTTTTGGCGTTGGTCCTGCGGGAACCGGGAAGACCTACCTGGCAATGGCAATGGGGGTTGCTGCTTTAATGCGTAAGGAGGTCAGCCGGATTATGTTGGTTCGTCCGGCAGTTGAGGCCGGTGAAAAGCTTGGCTTTCTTCCCGGAGATCTAGCAGAAAAAGTTAATCCCTATCTGCGGCCTCTCTATGATGCCCTCTATGATATGCTGGAGCTGGAAAAAGCTCAGGAGCTTCTGGAAACTGGTATTGTTGAGGTTGCGCCACTGGCTTTTATGCGTGGTCGAACCCTGAATGATGCTTTTATCATTCTGGATGAAGCACAAAACACGACGGCTGAACAGATGAAGATGTTTTTGACCCGCCTTGGTTTTGGCAGCAAGGCGGTGGTGACCGGCGACGTGACCCAGATTGATTTGCCACGCAGTAACCAGTCAGGATTGCTGCAGGCGATAGAGGTACTGAGCGGTGTTGATGACATAGCGTTTACCCATTTCAGCGATGTGGATGTTGTCCGTCATCCGATTGTTCAGGCGATTGTGCGGGCCTATCAGCAGGCAGATCAGCAGGCAGATCAACCCCGTATTGAAGCGGGCCGTTCGGCAAATAGTTCCGCTGCTACTGAGGATTTATGAACAGAGAAGAGAAAGATAGATCATTGTTGAGACGCACAGCTATCCTGAACGGTGGGGTTCAGGGGTTACGTCACCAACGTCAACCTCGGTTGGGGGGGTGGCTGCTGTTGTTGGTTGCAACTTTATTGACCCTGGTTATTGTGCCGAAGGGCGGTTTAATCCCCGATTATTTTACTCCGGGTGATATTGCAACGGGTGATATTAAATCGCCACGGGATCTATTGGGAGAAGATCTCCCCTTGACTCAGGCAAAACGTGACGAGGCGGCAAACGCTTCACCCCTCATTTATGATCTGGATGCAATCTCCGGGAGCCATGCAATCAACCGGATCCGTCAGGGTCTCGGATTATTGTTGCTGCGACAGCATGATGAACAACCGTTGCAGTTGGAAGATCTGTTGTTGCAATTGGAAACTGATTTTGGGATTCCGTTGACGGATGAGGAGTTACGACTGTTACTTGATATGGCTCTCAACCAGAATATTGCTGTTTTAACCGGAGACCTTCTCACGCCCATTTTTACTCGACCCATTGTTGCCAATTCCCAGGCTTTTAATGCCGATCGGGAGCGGGGGCTTCTAGCCTTGAGCCGGAGTGGAGCGGAAGAGATAAGCCCGAAACTACTGGAGTCAACCATTGGCTTGCAAGATGCTTTGTTGAAGGTCAAAGCTCAGTTGGCATTGATTCCCGGGATTACTGCGACTCAGCAGCAGACTTTGTTGAAACTGGTGCAGCAGCAGTTGCGTCCGAGCCTGGTATTTAATCAGGAAGAGACGGAACAGAGACGTCTGGATGCTCGAGAACATATTGCCCCGGTTCTATTCCAGATCAAGAAGGGGGAAATGGTCGTTCGAGAAGGGGAGCGGGTGACCGCCGATCAGATTCTCAAGCTGCAGGCGCTGCGGACGTCAGGTCGTGATAATCGTAGCCTCCAGACTGCCGCTGGTCTATTAATCTGTTCCCTGCTGTTGATCTATGTTGGTTTTTATTTTGCCCAACAGAATATCAAGAAATTTCGCCCCGATTCTCGTGATTTATTATTTCTTGCCGTCGTATTTCTGTCTCTGTTCGTATTGATAAAAATATCAATTTTTATTGCAGCGGGGATGGAAAATAGTTTCGCCTATATTGATTCCTCGGCCTACATCTATGCGATCCCCTTTGCTCTTGGTGCCATGCTGGTCCGGATTGTTCTCAATTCCGAAACTGCATTTTTGTTTGCAGTCTGCTCTTCGGTCTTGATTGGAATGTTGTTTGGTAACAGCCTGTTGATGGCTCTGTATGTTTTGATCGGTAGTTTGGTCGGCGCGCACGGGGTACGCCATTGCCAGAAACGGACGACTCTTTATCTCGCTGGTGTCTGGATCGGGCTGGCGAATATGGTTCTGCTCATTGGTATCCATCTTTTGACGGGTCGCAATTTTGAGCTGCAGCTGCTCTGGAACCTTGGTTTTGGTTTCTTTGGCGGGTTGGCCAGCGCAGTTGTTGTTAATGGTACTATTCCGCTGGTGGAATTAATCTTCAAGTACACGACCGATATCAAATTGCTGGAGTTGGCTAATATGAATACGCCGATTTTGCGGCAATTAATGATTGAGGCTCCAGGGACTTACCACCATTCTATTCTGGTCGGTAATCTGGCTGAAGCTGCGGCTGAGGCGATTAATGCTAATCCATTGTTAACCCGTGTCGCCGCCTATTATCATGATATTGGAAAAATCAAAAAGCCCCTCTATTTTATTGAAAATTCGGGAGGGCAGCGTAACCGGCACGATAAGTTGTCACCATCTATGAGCGCTCTGATTCTTACGTCGCATGTCAAGGATGGGGTGGAGTTGGCTCGCGAGCATAAACTGGGTGCAGAATTGATTGATATTATTCAGCAACACCAAGGTACGACCCTGATCAAGTTTTTCTATGATCGGGCAAAGAGCCAGGCTGATCCAGGGATGCCACAGGTTGATGAGCGCGATTATCGCTACCATGGCCCCAAACCGCAGACCCGTGAAGCGGCACTGATTTTACTGGCAGATGCGATTGAGGCAGCCAGTCGAACCCTGACCGATCCAACCCCTGCACGAATCCAGGGGATGGTGAAGAAATTGATCAACAATATTTTTATTGATGGTCAGTTGGACGAGTGTGACTTAACCCTGAAGGATTTGAATCTGATTGCCAAAAGTTTTAATCGAATTATGGCGGGATCTTTCCACCATCGGGTCGATTATCCAGAGCCGGTGCATATTGTCCGCGAAAAGGTGGATACTGCTGAAAAGTCCCCAATAAAAGAAAAGGCAAAAGCTAAAAGTGCGAATCCAGATAGAAAATTGCCAGCGCCAACACAAGATCCAGAAGCGGCTATTGCGGAAGATAGCCCAAAAGATCTTAAGCGTCTCGGGATATCCTGACGCAGAACTGTCAATCCTGATTCTTGATAATGTCGGGATTCAGGAAATCAACCGCAAATATTTGCAACGTGATCGACCGACGAATGTCATCTCCTTTGCTATGCAGGAGGGAGAGGGGGCTGGCTTGTCGCCGCTGGTCCTTGGTGACGTGGTTATTTCGGCAGAACGGGCGGCGGCAGATGCTGCTGAAGCAGGAATCCTGTTTGAGCACGAACTCTGGTTTCTGCTGGTTCACGGTGTCCTCCACTTGCTCGGTTATGATCATGAGCGAGGATCAGAGCAGGATGCTGAGCTGATGGAAGCGAGAGAGGCTGAAATATTCGCTCTTCTCGTTGCCGAATTTCCACTATAAATGGACTGTTGATTTCACCATTCAGGGAGAATAAAAGAGCAGTGGATAATGATCAATTACAGGAGCCCGACAGTTGGTTAAAACGACTGGGGCGCAGGCTGAGCCATCGACCCCGAGCAAACAGTGAAGAAGAGCTACAGGAACTGATTGATGCTTCTGAACAACAGGGGATCATCGATGAGGACGAGGGGGATATGCTCCAGTCGATTCTGGAGTTGGATGAAACCATTTTACGTGAAATTATGATTCCACGGACAGATATGGTGTGTGTCGATGCTGAAGCACCCTTTGGAGATATTCTTAAGGCGATTCTCAGCTCAGGACACTCACGTATTCCGGTCTACAAAAACAATATCGATAATATTATCGGGCTGGTCTATGCCAAGGACCTGCTCCGCTTTTGGGGCCGCCCTATTGATACCATCTCTCTTACTGAGATTATGCGTTCACCCTACCTGGTGCCGGAGTCAAAGCAGGCCAGTGTCTTACTCAAGGAGTTTCAAGCCGCCCGTATCCATATTGCTATCGTTATCGATGAATATGGTGGAACCTCAGGCCTGGTCACTATTGAGGATTTGATTGAAGAAATAGTGGGTGAGATCCATGATGAGTATGACCATGAAGAGGAGTGGTTGATTGAACAGCCGGATGGCTCCTTGTTGGTTGATGGCCGCTTAAACATTGAAGAGTTTGAGGATTATTTCGATATTGAAGTGGCCCGGGAGAAGTTTGATACAATTGGCGGTTATGTTGTTGAGCAGTACGGGAGGGTTCCAGCTGTCGGTGAACAGATCAGAATCGGGGATTTTGATATGTTGATTGAGCAAGGGGATCAGCGGGTTATTCGCCAGATCAAGATCACACCACTTGTTGCGACTGCGATCAAACAGGGTGGGCATTGATGCCTCTGGCAAAGCCCGATAGAACCTTGATAGCGGCTGCCGGTTCAGGTCTTTTGCTTGCCGCTGCGTTTCCACGGCCCGATTTGTTTCCCCTTGCCTGGATCGCGTTGGTGCCATTGTTGCTGGTCATGCGCCATCGCCCCTTCGCTGCTGGATTTACCGCGGGAGCCGTCTTTTTTGCTGCCGTTCTTTATTGGTTAAATATCGTTATGACCACCTATGGTGGTCTTCCCCTCATTTTATCACTGCTTGCCTATCTGTTTTTGCTGACCTATCTCGCTGTTTATTTTGGTTTGGCAACCTGGATATCCTGCCGTCTTGAAACGGTTCTTAAACTTCCATATCTGCTGACTCTGCCCCCGCTCTGGGTGGCTCTTGAATATCTTCGCGGATGGCTTTTTACCGGCTTTCCCTGGGCGATTATTGGCTATTCGCAACAGAATTTTTCTCTGGCGATTCAGAGTTCTGATGTGACCGGAGTCTACGGTGTCAGTTTGATGCTGGTGGTCGTCAATTGCGCTATTGCCGGGGTGATTGTTGCACCCCGAAGTCGTTTGGCATGGTTGGGGGTTGCTGCAACTCTCCTTATTTCAATCAGCCACTTTGGTTATGGTTTTTGGCGGGAGTCGCAGCCTCTTGACCAACGAGCCGAGCAATTGCGGGTGGCTCTGATTCAGGGAAACATCGATCAGGCGCAGAAGTGGGTTCCGGAAAATCGACAAGCCAGTATTGATCATTATCGGAGTTTGTCAGAACAAGCGCTGCAGAATCAACCCGATTTAATCATCTGGCCGGAGGCTGCAACACCATTCTTTCTTCAGGATCCAACCGGGTTGGCGCTGCAAGTCAGGCAATTGCCAGAGCAGCTAGGGGTTTCTCTGCTGGTTGGTAGTCCAGCCTATCTGCGTCTCTCTACGGGTGAATATCAATATTACAACAGTGCTTTTCTATATTCCGCGACCGGGAGAAAACTCGGGCGTTCGGATAAAATCCACCTGGTTCCGTTTGGTGAATATGTGCCCCTGGAGAAGCTTCTCTCTTTTATTGATAAGCTGGTCGTTGGGGTGGGTGACTTTTCTCCCGGGAAAATCCAGCCATTAGCGTTGAATGGACATTCTCTGGGAGTGCTGATTTGCTACGAGGCGATCTTTCCATCGTTGGCCCGAAAATATGTTCTGGAGGGGAGTGATCTGCTGGTCAATTTGACCAATGATGCCTGGTTTGGACATTCTTCGGCACCTTATCAGCTCTTGGCAATGGTCCGTTTTCGGGCGATTGAAAACCGTATCTGGATTGCTCGGGCGGCCAATACGGGAATTTCCGCACTGATTTCTCCTTCTGGCATTGTGACTTTGGCCGGGCCGATTTTTGAATCAATCCAATTGAGTGGCTCTGTGGGTCTGGGAGCTAAAGAGACTTTTTATACCAGGTTCGGGGATATATTTGCCTATATCTGCCTGGGGATAAGTGCAGTCTTTCTCATCGTTCTATTGTTGAGGCGAAATCCTGGCTCAGTGGCTGCTCCAAAATGAAAGGGTTTTTAGCGTGAAAGCAACAGCAATTATTCCTGCTCGGTATGGGTCGACCCGGTTCCCCGGGAAACCCCTCGCACTGATCAATGGTTTGCCAATGATTCAGCATGTCTGCCAGCGGGTTGCCAACGCCAAGATGGTCGATCGGGTTATTGTTGCAACTGACGATGCGCGTATTGCTACTGTCGTTGACAGCTTTGGCGGTGAGGTGGTGATGACCCGAACCGATCATCCGACCGGTACCGATCGTCTGGCCGAAGTTGCAGAGCAAATTGAGGCTGAGTTGATTGTCAATGTCCAGGGCGATGAACCACTTATCGACCCACGGATGGTTGATCAGGCGATAGCCCCGCTGGTGGAGAATCGGCAGATACAGATGGGAACGGTCGCCAGCCGGATCGATCAAGTCGATGATTTTTATAATCCCAATGTGGTTAAGGTTGTCAAGAAGCAGTCTGGAATGGCGCTCTACTTTTCCCGTGCTCCGATTCCCTGGCCACGCGATTTAGATCGTGATCAACTTGCTGAAGCATTGCCTCAGTTGGGTTTGTGGCGCCATATTGGTCTCTATGTCTACCGCCGGAAACTGTTATTGGAATACCCCTCCTGGCCAAAAATGGCGTTAGAAGAATTAGAAAACCTGGAACAGTTGCGTGCTCTTGAACGGGGGATTGAACTGTATGTTGCGGAGACTGAGTTCAGCTGCCATGGTGTTGATACCCCCGCGGATCTTGAACGGGTTTCCAGGCTCATCTCTATAGAAAATCAATAATTAAACCGTACCGTTACTCACTTTTTTAAATATGGACGGTTTTTTGCATGAACAGGGTTTCTTTCGCCCCTGTTTCTGTGTAGAATCGACTCTTCCTAAGTATTGATAATTTTTACCAATGCTGTAGCTCGGTGGTGTTTTTTATGAAGGATGGAATGAAGTCAATGAAAACAAAGTTTCTCTTCGTAACTGGTGGGGTGGTTTCTTCTCTCGGCAAAGGTTTGGCTGCGGCTTCGATCGGAGCATTGATGGAAGCCCGGGGTCTGAGGGTTTCAATGCAAAAGATGGATCCTTATATCAATGTTGATCCCGGAACCATGAGCCCTTTCCAGCATGGTGAAGTTTTTGTCACTGAGGATGGTGCGGAAACGGATCTCGATCTTGGTCATTATGAACGTTTCACTTCGGCACAATTATCGCGAAAATCGAATTTTACCACCGGGCAGATTTACGATTCAGTCATTCGTAAAGAGCGGCGTGGTGATTATTTGGGCGGAACGGTTCAGGTTATCCCCCATATTACTAACGAAATTAAACAGAAGATTCTTGATAATGCCAAAGATGTCGATATCGCAATTGTTGAGGTTGGCGGTACGGTCGGGGATATTGAATCGTTACCTTTTCTTGAGGCGATTCGTCAGTTTCGGGCTGATCGGGGCCGGGACAATGTCCTTTACATCCATCTGACGTTGGTCCCCTATATCGCAACTGCGGGTGAACTGAAAACTAAGCCAACTCAACATAGCGTTAAGGATCTGCGCGAAATCGGGATCCAGCCGGATATATTGTTGTGCCGCTGTGATCGCGAGATCCCTCGTGAAATGAAGGAGAAAATTTCACTGTTCTGTAATGTGCCGGAAGAAGCAGTCATCACTGCCCGGGATGTTGAAACTATCTATGAAGTACCGACAGCTTTTTATGCCCAGGGGTTGGATGAACGGATTGCCGATTACCTCAATATCTGGACCAAGGTTCCTGATTTGTCCGTCTGGGAACGGATTATCAAGCGGGTAAAACAGCCAGAGAAAGAGACGACGATTGCCATCGTTGGTAAGTATGTCGGCCTGACCGAGAGTTATAAATCGTTGGCTGAGGCGTTGACCCATGGTGGCATTGCCAATAATTGTCGGGTGAATTTGAAGTATGTTGACTCGGAAACATTGGAACGCCACGGCATCAACAACAATTTTGCTGATGTCGATGGCATCCTGGTCCCCGGTGGTTTTGGTGAGCGCGGGAGTGAAGGTAAAATTGCAGCAATACGCTATGCTCGTGAAAATAAAATTCCATTTTTCGGGATTTGTCTCGGGTTGCAAATGGCCGTTGTGGAGTTTTCTCGCCACGTTTGTAATATTGACGATGCCCATTCTTCTGAATTTCATGAAGCCGCGGCTAATCCGGTTATCCACATCATGGAAGGGCAAAAGAAGGTCAAGGGTAAGGGGGGTACCATGCGTTTGGGTGCCTATCCCTGTGATCTTGTTGAAGGGACCCTGGCCCGTAGAATCTATGGGAAAGATCATCTGACCGAGCGTCATCGTCATCGCTTTGAGTTTAATAATGATTATCTTGAAAAATTAAAGAGCTGCGGGTTGGTTTTTTCAGGGATGAATTCTGAGTTGAATCTGGTTGAAATTGCAGAACTGACCGATCACCCCTGGTTTCTTGGGTGTCAGTTTCATCCCGAGTTTAAATCGAGACCGATGGAACCCCATCCTCTGTTTGAGTCTTTTGTCGGCGCCTGTCAGAAGCAGCACGAGAGCAGTAGATGAAAGAGGTTAATGTCGGTTCGGTTTGTTTTGGTGGCACTAAACAATTGGTTCTGATCGCCGGTCCCTGTGCTATTGAAGATGAAGATCTAACTTTAAGGATAGCCGAAGGGTTAAAGGAGGCTACTCAGGACCTTGGTTGTGAGTTGATATTTAAAGCGTCCTATGACAAAGCTAACCGGACTTCTGTCACCTCTTTCCGTGGGCTCGGGGTCGAACGGGGGTTGCGGATTCTGGAGCGGGTCAACAAGGAGTTTGACCTGCCTATTATTTCCGATGTCCATGATGTCAGCCAGGTTGTCGCCGCGGCAGAAGTTCTGGATGTTCTGCAAATTCCCGCTTTTTTGAGTCGTCAGACCGATTTGTTGGTTGCTGCTGGTAAAACCGGGAAACCAATTAATTTGAAAAAGGGACAGTTTCTGGCCCCCTGGGATATTGAACATGGGGTCAATAAGATTACTTCAACCGGAAATGAAAAGATCCTCTTGACGGAGCGGGGTGTCTCTTTCGGTTACAATAACCTGGTTGTCGATATGCGTTCACTGGTGATTATGCGCGAAATGGGCTACCCGGTGGTTTTTGATGCAACCCATTCGGTGCAGTTGCCGGGTGGTGCCGGTGGCTCTTCTTCAGGGCAGCGAGAGTATGTCGGTGCCCTGTCGCGAGCAGCAGCGGCAACTGGTATCGATGGTTTGTTCTGGGAGGTTCATGAAGATCCCGCTCAGGCACTCTGTGACGGTGCAAATTCCCTACCGCTGGTGCAGGTTAAAGCTCTGCTCCAACAGATTTTGGAATTTGACGCAATCTTCAAGCAGACCGAAACCGGGAGCAAAAGCTGATGATCGAAACGGCAAAACGGGTTTTGCAGATCGAGGCAGATGCTATTTTGGCACTCCAGTCCCGAATCGATGGTGACTTTTCAGAAGCAGTCCAGATGATTCTGGATTGTCAGGGAAAAGTTGTTGTGACCGGGATGGGAAAGTCCGGATTAATTTGCCAGAAAATTGCGGCAACCTTGGCTTCAACTGGAACCCCGACTTTTTTTCTCCACCCCGCTGAAGGGATCCATGGTGACCTCGGGA
>JAGGWI010000270.1 GCA_021157505.1 Desulfuromusa sp.
AAAAAACAAGAACCAGGAAGGCTATGGTGTCTATGTTGGTATGCGGATGCTCGCCCCCATGGGTAAGTTCGGCCTGGAGTATAACTATGGTTCCAAATACTGGACTCCATTCACTCAGGCTCAGGATGATCTAGTGGGTGCAAAATTGTCAGCTCGCGGTAGTGTTGGTGAGGCTTACTATATCTTTGATATCAACCCCCATGCTTTCATCAAAATTGGTGGCCTTTACTACGATTATAAGTATACCGGTAGTGGCTCCCCGGTGGGTCAGCCTTACGAGGTTGATGATATCCAGGATGGCAAAGAATACTCTTTGCTTCCGGCGGTTGATAAGGCCTGGGATGCTTACGCAAAAATCACCATGCAATTCTAGATCCTGATATTGATTATCGAACCAGCAGTAAGGGGAGAGATCATCCGGTCTCTCCCCTTCATTGTCACATAAACATCCAATAATATTGATATTTGATTAACAACATAGAAGGTGAGATTGATGAAAAAAATAGTTATTATCCTCTCTGGACTGCTGTTGCTGAGCCTGACCGCCTATGCAACTGATCACAGTAAGTTTATTAAGGGCCCCTTTGCGGATGGTTCTGCGGTTACGAATACCTGTCTGGAATGTCATGAAGATCAGGCGATGGATTTTATGAAAACTCCTCACTGGACCTGGACTCGCAAACAGGTGGTTAACGGTAAGGAGATGAATATCGGTAAGACCAATGTGATGAATAACTTCTGCACCACAGTTTCAAGTAACCGGGTTCACTGCAGTGAGTGTCACGCTGGTTATGGTTGGGCAACAGAAGAGTTCGATTTTACCGATAAGAGTCGGGTTGACTGTCTGGTTTGTCACGACACCACGGGAACCTACCACAAGGATGGGGATAACTCCGGTTGGCCGACAGAGCACGTTAATCTGGAAGCGGTTGCCAAAAATGTAGGTCTCCCCGTGCGTCAGAATTGTAATTCCTGTCACGCTATGGGTGGTGGTGGTAACAATGCCAAGCATGGTGATATCGCATTAGTTCTCGATTATCCGGATCGTTCCGTTGATGTCCATATGGATGCTGATGGTAACGATTTCCAGTGTCAGAACTGTCACGAAACAGAAAACCACGCCATCTCTGGTGCTAACCTGCAGACATCTCCCGATGGTTTTAACGCAATCACCTGTGAGCAGTGTCACGATGCCGATCCACATGAACAGTCACGGCTCAATGCTCACGCCCAGAGAGTTTCTTGTCAGGCATGTCACATCCCAATCTACGCGAAAGAAGATCCTACGCAGATGGACTGGGACTGGTCTACCGCAGGTCATGACGAGGCACCCAATCCTGATAAGATTGATGGCAAAATAGTTCGCTATGACAAAGCAACCGGAACTCAGACCTGGAAAACTGATCAAGAGCCAACCTATCGCTGGTTTAATGGTAAAGCTAACATCTACCTGGTTGGTGATAAGATTGATCCTGAAGTCCCAACACAGATGGCTTACCCACTGGGTGATATCAAAGATAAGACAGCTAAAATTCATCCGTTTAAACTCCATACAGGTAAGCAGATCTACGATACCAAGAACATGTACTTCATCACCAACCATATCTATGGTGAAGATGGTTTCTGGGACACTGCTGATTGGCAGCTTTCTGCCAAAATTGGTATGGAGGTCAGCGGCTTGCCTTACAGTGGTGAGTACGGTTTTGCTCCTACCGAGATGTACTGGAGAATTGACCACATGGTTTCACCGAAAGAAGATGCTCTAAAATGTCTTGACTGCCACGGTGATGATGGCCGGATGGACTGGAAAGCCCTGGGTTACAGTGGTGATCCGATGGATAAATAAGATCTAGACTTTTAGATCAAGGTTGAATGAAGCGGGGCAGAAGAAATTCTGTCCCGTTTTTTTTGTTTTTAAACCCCAAAAAAAGTTAGTCGTGTCCGGTTAGAAAAGTGCAGGCATTGAACCTGACATAAAAATCCCCCTCAATCCCCCTTTGCTAAAGGGGGAAGAGTAAAAGCTCCCCTCTTTGGCAAAGAGGGGCTGGGGGAGATTCGAAAATTTGGATTAAATACAGTTATGCAACTTTTTAACCGGACAACACTGAAAAAGTGTTGTTCTTCTCTCCAGCTCTCCAGCTCTCCGCCTCTTCGTTAAGGCTTATGGTTTTGTGGAGCAACGTTCAGGGTGCTGCTGACAGATTTTAACGGAGAGACGCAGAGGGGGAGAGATCGGAGAGAAAAGAAAAATCTTTTTATGTGCGTTTTCCCGCTGTTGTATATATCTCTTTGTCTCTCCGGGGACCAACGGCTAGAACATAAACCACGACTTGGTGATTCGTTACTTGATATACGATACGATAGTCACCAACCCTGAGCTTACGCAGCGATGCTAAGTTTCCTGTCAGTGGATCGCCAAATTCAAGGGGAGCTTGTGTCAGTTTCGTATCAATGGCTCGCAAGATGCGTTTTGCGGCAAAAGGTCCAAGGCTCTTAAGGTCTTTCTCTACATCCTTATGGTAGGTAATGACCCATTTCATGCGTCAAACTTTTTCATCATCTCTTGGTGCGAAACTGCTTCATTTGTTGCGAATGTGGATAATCGATCTAAGCCAAGAGACGCCAAACGCAAATCCTCAATTTCTTCTTTTATTGCGGTGTATGCATCTATGGATAAAAGGATTGCTTTTGGGGTATTATTTTTCAGAATAATAATTTCACCTGAGTCACTTTTTTCAAGGCTGTCAAGGGTGGCAGCCGTTTTTTTTGACAGTGTTGTTGCCGACAGATAATTATCAATACGCATAATTGCCTCCATAATTTGCTTATTATTCTTCTGATAATAGTTGGAATTATTGTTCTTGTCAATTTATGTATAGATAGGCAGGGTCACATCTTGAAAATTATGTATTTAACGGAGAGACGCAGAGAGGGAGAGGTGGAGAGAAAATCTTGAAAGACTTTATGGTTTTAGAAACAAAAAAGAAGGGTTTGTTTTTGCCTTTCTCTGCGATCTCAGCGGCTCTCCATCTCTCCTTTAAAGTGTTTTGGTTTAGTCCTTCTTGGTGCTCTTGGCGTCTTGGTGGCTAACCATTTTTGCATTAAAAAAGCCCGACTGTTGCCAGTCGGGCTAAATAAATATTCAAATTTCAAAGTTTATCTGCAAGTTAGAAGTTCCAACCAATACCCGCATAACCATAGTATGCTTCACCATCTTCGTCACCGTAGACATACTCTTCTTTGGAATTGAACTTATCATAAGTTCCCGATACGGTTGTGTAAAAAGTTTCGGTGAAGTTGTAAGTACCACCCACAGTAAACTGATACTGTTCATAGGTTAGATCTGAGTAGTTATCGATCTCGTTATTTTGATCCCATGAGTCGTAATTGTAGGCTCCGCCTCCCATGATAAGGGATTGACGTTCGTCAAAGTCCCAATCCATAGAGTCTTCAGCGTGACTGAAAGTGAAACCAGCATTCAATAGTAGTTTTTCTGTAGCTTGCACATCTGCACTGAGGGATAAAGTATGAACATCAGACTCATATTCTGCGGTGTTACATAGCGACCCAAACTGGGTCGACGAGACTGCGTTCGCTCAGCCATGGTACCAGCCGACACACATTTTGTTTTCTGTTTCTTGCCAATTGTATGTGTAGGACATGGTCAGGTTGACTTTATCACTTGGTGCATACCAGAGGCTTACTCCCGGCACGAAGGTTTTTCGATGGTCGAGGCCAACGTCATCATTGTCCTCATAACGGTAGCGGGCAAACAGAGTTGCCGCTACGTTGGCACGGGGGGACCACGTTGTATTGAGCTTTACTTCGTGGACCTTATCTGGCAGGTTCGAGGCTTCCTCAGTCCGGTTGGGGTAAACACTATTCCAGTACCAGACTGTCGTGGGACTATTGTTTTCTATATTGAGAAAATCAGCAGTATCAAGCATCCACAGCCCTGAATTCAAAGGATCCTGGGTTGCTCCATCCATATCCTGAGCAATTCCTGTTGCATTGCTCAGTGGGTCGTCAATATCATCATATTGATAGCTGATACGACCAGACAGCTGTGAATTCAGACGACTTTTCAGGGCAACCTTAAAGGTGTTTGTTTTAGTTTCCCCTAAGTGATTATCGTCACGATCTACTTTTTCATATTCGTAACCAAGGCGTAAAGTGGTTCCCCGGGTTATGCGGTAAACAGCATCAAAACCAAACTCGTCAACGTCTCGTTCTTCTGCGGGTTTCCACTTTTGATCCAGATCAAAAGAGAGATATCCGTTGTCATCCCGAGTTGTCAGGTCAGACCTCAATTCTACTGTATTATTGTCAGCATCAATTGAGTAGGTGTTGGCTCGTGCAGAGAAGCGCCAATTACCAAATCTGGTTGCCAGTTTTCCACCGAAAGATTCAAATTCGGTTTTTAGTTTGTTATGTTTCAAAGAATAGGAAATGTCACTGGATGGATTAGATTTGTTACTTTCAACATCAGATTTCGTATAGGATCCGGATAGCGTCGTATAGCTGGAAAAATCATAACGAGCTTTTAAATGATGAGTATCTTTTTCCGAATCGGGAGTACGGTTGTATTCGAAGTAGTCAGAAGCATAGAGTAACTGGTCATTTGCAGATCCATTGCTAGTAACGTCGTAGAATCTTGATGGTGTTGCTCCATCCTCATCGAAGTTCCGGGTCATGTAATCGTACTTAACCGTTAATGGACCAAACTTGCCAGTTGCGCCGAATCTATATTCCTCTGTTTTCTCGTCGATATTTTTACCACTGGCAGAGACGTGACAACCATCGCATTTGGATAGACCTATGGCTTGCTCCAAACCTTGACGGGTTTCGATACGCAGCCCGGCATGGAAGACAATATTCGGTAGTACCGGAAGAGCCAGACTGGTTTCCGCTGTTATTTCTTCGCGGGTTACGATGTAATCGTTGTTTAACTCCTGGGAGTATGCTTTTGCAGCATCATAAGGAAGAGAGGTACCACCAACCGAAGTTACTGGATCATCCAGCTCTGCGAGCTCAGCAAAAATTTTATCGGTTGTGACACTTGGTTGAGAACCACCAGTATCTTCACGGGCGGTTGCTCCCATTTGATCCAGTGTTTCATGATCTTTCCAGTGCTCCAGCTTCTGATAATCAATGTCGAAGCGAAAGATTCTTTTGATGTCGCCACTGGTGGACATATCGTAACTGTCAGAGCCTTTATAGTCTACATCGACTTTTACGGCTGCATCTTCACCAACATAATCAATACCAAGATCAAGAGCGGGGTTAACGTTAGGGTTCTCTTCATCGGATGTTTCTACATATTCATTGACGCGTGCAGGATTGTCATCAATATCCATGCCACTGATGCCCACCTCGACATGCCCTGTCATTTTATCTTCGGCACATACAAAGGTGGTGGTCATCATGAAGGTCAGGATTGATAACAACGCAAGCAGTAGGTAATAGCGTTGCTTCATTTTTAGCCTCCTCAAATTAACGGGTCAAGCCGCCACCGCTGAGCGGTTGAGACGGAAAGTCACTACCATGAACAACCTTGTGACAGGTTGTACACTTGGTGCCGAATGACGTCTGGAAACCTTTATCGCCGTGTGGGTTGGCAGTTTCAGTCATCCCCGGTGTTGTGGGGATTGTTCCAGTTGGGCTACCAGGTTCCTGGGCTGATTTACGCAGTATATGGAAATGTCCTTCATGACACTGCAGACACAGGAATGGTTCATTCTGCCTCAGCATGTTGTTGGCGACTGAACCGTGTGGATCGTGGCAGATCGTACAGTCGTCTTCAACCGGGGCGTGACCGAATACAAATGGACCCTGATAACGGCTGTGGCAGTCAAGACACAGATCGTTAATACGCTCGTGGGTATTCAACTCACCGTGCGGGTTGTGGCAGTCACCGCAGTTCATCTTGCCCTCTTTGATCGGGTGATGAGATGGGAAGTTGGATTTTGCCATCATTTCCATGTGACAGGAGTAGCATAGCTCAGGATCTTCTTGTTTCAGGCTAGCTTTAAGGGGTTTTTCAGCGTGCATGGTGTGGCAGTCAGTACAGCTGAGATCGGCTAAGGCGTGCTCACTGTGAGTCCAGTCCATCAGATCGCCATCGGTATGGCATTTGGAGCAGATAGCGCCCACTTCTTCGGACGTTAACTCAGCAGGACGGAGAATCGAATCGGGATCTCCATCGGCATCAACGTGAAGGCTGCCGGGACCGTGGCAGGTTTCGCAGCCTTTTTCTGC
>JAGGWI010000059.1 GCA_021157505.1 Desulfuromusa sp.
ATCGTGACGCATAATTCTGAGTTATTTTGTTTGTTGCCAAGGCATGCCGATGCAGCCCTAGCTTGCGCTAAAGCAAAGAGGCATAACGCAGGTAGCAAGCAAAAGAGCCAGAATTAAAGGATAGGACTAACCAAACAGGACACTAGTTTTTAACCTGCAGTTATTTGCGCCAAAAAGAGGGGAAAAACAGAACCAGCACAGTAAATAGTTCAAGCCGACCCATCAGCATACAGACAATCAGAATCATTTTACCAAAATCGGGAACATGGGCAAAATTATCAACCGGACCAACCGTTCCGAGGCCGGGACCGATATTTGCTAAGCAGGCAATCACAGCCCCACCAGCAGAAACCAGATCCATGCCAGTGGCTGCCAACAACAATGACCCAACCACAAAAACACCAATAAAAAGGACAAAAAAGCCAAGAATTGACTGTAACACATCTTTATCAACCGGGCGATTTCCCAATTTTACCAGTCGAATTGCCCGGGGATGAATCAAGCGAAATACCTGCACCTGAGCATGCTTGAATAAAAGCAGAATCCGCGCAACTTTCATTCCACCACCGGTTGAACCCGCACAACCACCAATAAACATCAACAGAATCAGAAGATATTGTGGCAACACTGGCCAGAGTTCAAAGTCAGCCGTCGCAAACCCGGTCGTTGTCATGATTGCGGAAACCTGGAATATGGAATAACGAAAGTTTTCCCCGAACTGCAGATAGACGCCATCAGACCAGTTGAAGATCATGATAACAACCGTTGTCATCAGGATAATCCCCAGATAGACGCGTAACTCTTCACTCTGAAAAAAATCGCTCGCCTTGCCCCGCAAAACTTGAAAGTGCAGAGCAAAGTTGATCCCGGCAAAAATCATAAACAAGGTAATCACACCATCAATATAGCTGCTGTCATATGCGGCTATTGAACTGTTCTGCGTTGAAAAACCACCGGTCGCCAAGGTGGTAAAAGAGTGGCAAAGGGCATCGAAGAAACTCATCCCCCCGAACATCAGCAGCACGGTCTCCACCATCGTCAGTAAAAAGTAAACTCCCCAGAGCATTTTAGCGGTATCTTGAATCCGGGGTTTCAAACGATCCGCGGTCGGGCCGGGCACTTCCGCCTTAAACAACTGCATCCCCCCCACCCCCAACATCGGCAGGATAGCCAGAGACAGAACAATGATCCCCATTCCGCCGAGCCATTGAGTCATGGAACGCCAGAACAGCAAACTTTGTGGCAGGGATTCAATTTCGGTCAGGATGGTTGATCCGGTGGTGGTAAAACCACTCATGGTTTCAAAAATAGCATCAAGAGGTGATGAGATAGCCCCGGAGATCAGGTAGGGAAGTGCACCAAAGATCGCAAACACAGTCCAACCGAAGGTGACCACGGCAAACCCTTCGCGAACGCTGAGATCCTTCGGGCTTTTACAAAAGGAGAACAGTAAACCGCCGACAACCAGACAAATAACAGCGGAAAGGACAAAGGCAGACCAGACACCATCATCGTAATAAAAAGAGAATGGTAGCGGAGAAAATAGAGCCGCGCCAAGAAATAACAGCAGCGAACCAAGGATGCGTAATGTCAGAATAAGGTTCATTCAGGCAAAAAACCTTTCCACCTTCTGCAACGCTTCAGGGAGGGTAAACACAACCACCCGATCACCCTCTTCCAACATACTTTCACCCGTCGGGATTTCATAATTATCCCCCCGCACAATCGCACCGATAATCGCCCCACGTGGAAAATGCAAGTGACTTAGGGGAGTTGCCAGCAAACCACTATCTTTACCAATTTCTAACTCCAGAACCTCAGAGTTACTTCCTTCAACAGCGGTGAGAGAAATAATATCTCCACGGCGTACAAATTTCAGGATCGCCCCTGCAGCTGCCAGACGTGGTGAAATACAAGCATCAATCCCCAGGTCAGAAGCCAGCCCGATCAATTCTGGCTGGCTCACCAGGGCCAGTGTCCGCCGAACCTTATATTGTTTGGCTAACAAGCAGGTCAAAATATTGGTCTGATCATTTTCGGTAACGGCGATAAAAACGTCGGCATCTGTCAGTCCCTCATCCACCAGAGTCTGAACATCCAGACCTTCCGCATTGAGAACAACAGCTTTATTTAACTGCTCTGCCAACTTGAAACAGCGATCTTCATCCTTCTCAATCAATTTGGTTTGAAAATGGAGTTTCTCCATATTCTGGGCAACCTGCAACCCGATACGACCTCCTCCCAGCACAAACACCCGGTGGGTCGGTTTCTTCTCCAACCGGTTCGATTGCAGCAGATAGGTGATCGCCGGAAGTTCCTGCTGTGGTGCAAATATATAGATCCGGTCACCAGCCTGAATAGTATCATCCCCTCGGGGAATAATCGTTGTATTGCCACGACTGATAGCAACAACAAGAAACCGGTACATGCCCCGCAACTCACCCAGATCAGCTAAAGTTAAATCACACAGAGGACTGTCGGGCTCAATCCGGTACCCCTGAAATAAAATCTGGCCATCGGCAAATTCAGCAACATCAAAAGCCTTGGAATTACAAGCCAGCTTGGAGAGTTCTTCGGCAACCGCATCTTCCGGATTAATCAACAGGTTGATACCCAGTTTCTCTTTAGTGAGAATGGCTTTACTGCTGGTGTATTCAATACTCTTCGTCCGTGCGATCAGAATTTCAACCTGATATTCACGTGCCAGAAGACAAGCAAGGATATTCACCGCATCCATATTGGTAACGGCAATAAAAATATCGACATCTTTGATGCCAGCTTGCTCTAGAATTTCTGCACTCGCACCATTGCCAACCACACCGAGCACATTGAGACGATCTTGAGCCCGCTCTACAGCCGCTTCATCCTGATCGACCAGAGTGACTTCATGCCCTTCGCGGGAAAGACGGTCGCATAAAAAATAACCGACATGACCGGAGCCAACGACGAGGATTTTCATAAGTTATCTCTTTCAGATAAATAGCTACCAGTAAACAACAACTTCGCAGAATCGCATAATTCGGAAAATTGTGCAATAATCTACCCCCTGAACAAGTCATATGGCAAAGGATAATTAATGAGCTTCTATATTGAAGTTGATGAAAGACAGATACGGCAGGAACGGGAGAAAGCCCGCGCCTTGCGAAAACAAAATTGGTGGAAAAACCGAATCGCCAAGGGAATTTGTCACTATTGCGGTGAGTCAATTGCCCCCAAGGATCTCACCCTTGATCACGTTGTCCCTGTGGCTCGGGGGGGACGCACGACTAAAGGCAACTGTGTTCCTGCCTGCAAGGATTGCAACAATCAAAAGAAAAACCTGCTACCAATGGAATGGGATGAATATCTGCAACGGCTGGAAAAACAATCGTAATGGCCAAGAGACTGTCGGGCTTTGCGAATCGTGACGAAAAATAGACTGGTTGAGGGCAGATTTTCATAAATTTGAGAGCTAATGAGTAAGGGCAATTCATGAATTGCCCTTACAGGTCGAAAATGTATGGAAATATGCACCGATTAGGCTGTTTTGCAGTAGATTCTTGTAAAGTCCGACAGCCTCCTAGTACTTAAAAACAGTCGTCATGGCTCATTGTAGCCAACCTCTTTCTGGTGCCGAAAGGCAAGGATAAGAACAGAATCAGTATCTATCGAATGATGATAAAGAGCAACATAGCCGGTATTGCCAAAGGAGATGATCAACTCACGCAATTCCAGATGATTTTCTACCGGCCGACCTGATTCCGGCTCGGTTCCCAGACGGGCAAACTGCTTTTCAATTGTCTGGGCGGTCCTCATTGTTGCCGAGCGGTCCTTTTCAGCTAAAAAACGGCGACAGCGTTCCAAACCCAGGGCTGCATTTTCGGTGATGATTACTCGTGGCACTCGGGAATCCCAGTTTCGTTGTCAGTACCCCAGGTTTGCAACCATTCCCGTACTTCATCCCCGGTCAAATGTTTTCCGGTTTGTTTATAGGAACTCCAGGATGCCAGAGCCTCCTGAGCGAACTGCTCTTTAGCTTCTTCTTTTTCGACATAGTCACGAATCGCTTCACGCATGATTCGGTGGGCGGAACGCTGCTGCCGCTGAGCCAATTGTTGAACCCGGCTTTTCAAGTCATCGTCAAGTTTGACAGATGTCACTGATGTTGCCATATTCACATCCTCCGCTACTGAAGTATTAATTGGTAATACCTTAGCACTCTTTTAAACCCCTTGAAAGATCTCTTCGCTTTGCAGCTGAATAGTCGGATGTGGAGCATTAAAAAGAAACTCCGTAACATCACCCGACTCCTTTCTTAACCATAAGCTATCATCGCAAAGCTAGTGTCATGTCATGCAGGAACTGTCGCATCTTGCTTGTTATTTTACGCGTCGACTGCGTTGTATCTTCCGCTGTATATGGATCTTTGGGGACGTAGTTCTCGTCCCCATGGTTCTCCCACAATCTTGTTGACGTTAAATATGGTTCGTGGCGGGGCTCAGAATGTAAGAATTTTTTCGCACTCAATGACCCATTCGGCCAATTCAGACATCGTCGCTTTGTGAGCACCATCAAAATAGGGTTCATTTCTGAATATTCCGCAACGTGCCATGCAGGTTCCACACACCTTCACATGGACATCCTTTGCAATAAGCTCTTTCAGCATCTGGGCTAAATCTTGATCATACCCCTCGGGAGGCTTGCAAACATCACGGGCCATATCAACAGAATCATTCATCAGGAAGATTCGAACCTCTTCACCTTTGCCATGCAGGTTACCCGCAAGGCGTAATCCATTCCAAGTAACATCTGTACTGTCATAGGGTTGACGGTTAAAGATAATCAGCGTTTTCATGTGCTCTCCTTTAATAGTGGATTCATCAACTACGTCCATGGTTCTAAAGACAATAGATTGAGGAAATGCTTAGATTCATTCCCAGCGATTGCCACCCTTACGGCGCAGCTCGATATCGATGGATTCCACCCGCCCGCGGTCACTGATGAACGAGTTGAGCCCCCAGCTTACCAAGCTGATGATCAGCGAACCAAGGAGCGCAGAGCCGAATCCCGCCACGTGCAGACCGCCGCTAACTCCGGAGGTCATCATCAACAGAAAGGCGTTGATGACAAAGGTGAAGAGACCGAGGGAGAGAATGTTGATCGGTAGTGTAAGAATGATCAGGATTGGCCGGAAAAAAGCATTAAGAATACCCAGAACCAGAGCGGCAAACAGCGCAGAGCCGAAACCACCCACCTCAAT
>JAGGWI010000045.1 GCA_021157505.1 Desulfuromusa sp.
AAAAAACGGGTCATGAGCTGATTGAAATGGCTCATGCTGATCGCTGTTGTGGCTTCGGTGGTTCCTATTCACTGACCAGTCATCCCGATATTTCGAAAAAAATTCTGCAAGATAAAGTTGCCGATATTAAAGCCTCTGGGGCAACCTGTGTCGCCATGGATTGTCCCGGCTGTATGATGCAGATCCGCGGAGGGCTGGAGAAGGCTGAGGTTCCAATTCGTGCTCAACATACAGTTGAACTTTTGGCTGAAGCGTTAAGGAATAAATCGAAAGACTAACTCTGATGGCGCTAGTTCAATGGTAGATACTAGCAAAATCGGAACTGTCCCCGCATGGGGGCAGTCCCAGTTTTTTTGCTCCGTTAGGTTTCCCTCCCTGACGGGGTATTTTTTTGTTTGCTACAGGAGGCTGAGCTTAGAAAACTTGATTAAAATCGAAGATCACCTTATAAATAGTTAGTTTTGTTACTTTTGTTTAATTTTTATGCTCATCAAAGTGATGTGATAATGAAAAATAAAATCAGTTTTATAAAATCGATCCGCCTGTGGGGGATTTTGTTTCTGCTGTTTCTGGCCAGCGTTCTTATCATTATAGATGTTTCCAGAAGTTATCGTGACGCAAATATGCGTACCGATCAGATTCGTACAGATTATATTGAGCAACAGCAGCAACGGATTAATTGTGAAGTTGAGCGGGTTGTTAAACTGATTAACTTTGAAACAGAACACATTATTCAATTGGAGCAGGACAGAATTAAAGAGCGGGTTTATGAAGCATACGCGATCGCTGAAAATATTTATCAACAGCACAAATCAACCAAAAGTACAGCAGAGATTCGCAAGCTCATCATCGATGCAATCAGACCGATCCGCTTTGATCAAGGCAGTGGTTACTATTTTATTGACGGGCAGGATGGCCTCTCATATCTATTTGCCGATCACCCTGAATATGAAGGGACCAGCATGCTGGATGTCCAGGATACGCGGGGACAGTATGTTCTTCGTGACATGATCGATATTATCACCAAATCTGGTGAAGGTTTTTATCGCTATCATTGGACGAAACCGAACAGTGCGGAGAAAGATTATTTAAAACTTTCGTTTTTGAAACGTTTTGAGCCGTTAGACTGGTTTATCGGAACCGGCGTTTATCTTGATGCCGTTGAAACATCGATGCAAAAGATTATCTCCCAATATATTGAAAACCATCGCTTTGGCCCGAATCGTCTGGGATATGTTTTTATTCTGGATCTGCTGGATATTCAGGGTGGAAAAGATTTTGCCATCATGTATGCCAATCCCAATCGTCCCGACCTGATTGGAAAGCATATTTCCGATGATTTGCAGGATGCCAAAGGGAAAATGTTCCGTAAAGAATTCCTTCAAGGATTGCGTGACCAAGGCGAATGCTATGTCGACTATTGGTACAAAAAATTTGACAATCCCAAACCAAGTCCAAAAACCAGTTTCTTCAAGTTAACGGAAGATGGTCGTTTTATTGTTGCTGCGGGAGTGTATCTGGATGATGTGGAAGAAAAAATCCTTAACATGCAGATCGAATTCAATAGCGAAGTATGGTCAAACGTACAGTTGTTTGTGATTATAGTTATTTTAACTATTTTGAGTTTTGTCCTGCTGTGGAATCGGTTGAGCCATCGACTTAAAAGTGATTTTAGTTTATTTGCCGATTTTTTCACCCGGGCAGCCCATTCGTCTGAGGCAATCAACCGAGACCTGGTTAAATTTGTCGAATTGGATCAGATGGCTGAAACTGCCAATCGAATGTTGAACGACAAAACTTTAGCAGAAAAAGCACTATTGGATGAGCGGGAACAGCTGCTGGTCACCCTGCATTCGATTGTGGATGGGGTCATCACTACTGATACCCATGGCCATGTTGAGTTAATGAACAAAGTTGCCGAAAATTTGACCGGGTGGACTCAAACTGAAGCAACTGGCAGAGAGCTAGATGAGATCTTCAATCTCGGGTACGGAACAGATCATCTAGATACGGATGGGGATTCTATTGAAGGGCCGCTTGAAGATTCTGTTGCGGTATCAGAGCTTAAAGCATTATTGGTCACAAGGGACGGAACCAAATATCGGATTGTGACCAGCACTGCTCCAATTTACGGAACTAAAGGTGAGATTCGCGGGAAGGTTATTGTCTTTCGTGATGAAACCGAAAGGTTGAAGATAGAAGAGGAATTGTTTAAAGCCAAAAAGCTGGAATCAGTTGGATTACTGGCTGGTGGAATTGCCCATGATTTCAATAATATTCTTGCCGGTCTATTTGGTAATATCGAACTGGCAAAAAGAAAAATCCCCAAAGATCACGCTGCCTATTCCTATATGCAAGTTGCTCATCAGGCTCTGGAGCGGGCAACCGATCTGACCAACCAGCTACTGACCTTTGCCAAGGGTGGAGAACCGCTTCTTGAAGCGGTCAGTGTTCAGCAGGTGATCAATGATGTCGTTCTGTTCAGCTTGAGTGGCAGTCAGGTGCAAGCAGCTATCACCCTTCCCGATAATCTCTGGCCGGTTAAGGCCGACAAAGGACAGTTGGGTCAGGTGTTCGCAAATTTGACGATCAATGCCAAACATGCCATGCCGATGGGAGGAACTCTGTCTATTACAGCAGAGAATATCCCCCATGGAAAAGGGGAGGTTCCAACTATCATTTCTGGCGATTGCATTAAACTGAGTGTCAGGGATGAGGGTGTCGGGATCGCTGCTGATCTTCTGGATAAAATATTTGATCCTTATTTCAGCACTAAACAAACCGGAAGTGGTCTTGGTCTGGCAACGGTTCGCAGTATTATTGAAAAGCATAATGGCCAGATCAGAGTGGAATCAGAACCTGCTCGCGGCACAATTTTCACCATCTATCTTCCTGCAGATAAGTCATCTGCTGATGTTGCGGATCGCTCAGATCAAAATCTATCTGTTTCATCATCAGTAACTATGGGGCGGGTACTGATCGTGGATGATGAAAAAATGATACAGAATGTACTGATGGAAATGCTTGAGATTATTGGATATTCCACTGATGTTGCTGATGAAGGTGAGGCAGGTATGAAAAAATATCTGGCAGCGCAGAATAGTGGCAATCCCTATGCTCTGGTTATTATGGACTTAACCATTCCGGGCGGAATGGGGGGAGAGGAAGCGACCAAAGAAATTCTGGCCATTGATCCCGATGCCAAAGTGATCGCGACCAGTGGCTATTCAACGGATCCGATTATGGCGCAGTTTCACGATTATGGATTCAGTGGCCGTATTTTGAAACCATTTCGGCTGGATGATATTAGAGAGGAAATGTCCCGAGTTCTGAATAGGTGAATTGAAAGGATAAATTATGAGTCATCTACATGTTGTTTGTCCCCATTGTAGCGCTGTGAACCGTATCCCTGAAGAGCGTCTGGCTGCTCATCCCAAGTGTGGAAAATGTGGTCAGCTGTTATTCTCTGGCAAGCCGGTTGAGTTGTCCCAATCCACCTTCCAAAAATATCTGCAAAAAAATGATATCCCTCTTCTGGTTGATTTCTGGGCTCCCTGGTGTGGGCCATGTAAAATGATGGGTCCGGCCTTTGCCGAAGCGGCAACTCAGCTGGAACCTCGCGTCCGCCTGGCTAAGGTGAATACCGAGGTGGAACAGAATCTTGGAGCACGACTGAACATTCGTTCTATCCCGACCATGGTTCTTTTTATCAATGGCGTGGAGAGAGCCCGGCAATCGGGAGCGATGAACAGTGCCGGAATCATTCAGTGGGTCAATGGTCAGTTATGATGGTTAGCCATCTGATTTATTTTTGCGAGTGCATTAG
>JAGGWI010000174.1 GCA_021157505.1 Desulfuromusa sp.
GGTCTAATCGCGCGCATTACCAGGGTTAGCATGCTGGAGATGTTCAATAAAGACTTTGTATTACTGCTGTATGCAAAAGGGTTGAGCAAACCTGCCATTATTTTCAAGCATATTTTTCGAAATGCATTGATGCCGGTTATTACAATTTTCGGGTTGAGGCTGGGCTGGATTCTTGGCGGGGCGGTCACAATTGAAATTGTTTTTAGTCGTCCGGGGGTCGGCAGCATGCTGCTGACAGCTCTCTATCGCCGTGATTACCCGGTCGTCCAAGCATCACTTATCGCCTTGACAATGGCAGTTATTATTGGAGCCTTTATTGCCGATATCATGTACGCCTATGCTGATCCCAGAGTCAGGGATGCCTACAAATGAACCGGGCGATAACAGCATTTGCCAGCCCTTGTTTAGTATAGGCCTGACAGTCTATGGCTATTGGGTAATATAATTACATTTGTCAGCAAAGCTCTAGAAATCTGGCCAGCTTGTCGGGCCATTGGAAGGGATGAGTATTGAAAATGGTTGACGATCAAGTTGTTGAAAGAAAACATAAATCGCCCTGGACGATTATTCTCAAGAGGTTGTCGGGAAATAAAATGGGTGTCGTCGGCACCGTTCTGATCCTGTGCCTGGTTCTGGTCGCTATTTTTGCCCCCATTCTGGAACCGCACTCCTACAAGGAGCAACATATTGAAAATATGAATGCTCCGCCATCGGCAAGCCATCTGCTTGGAACCGATGACCTCGGTCGGGACATGCTCAGCAGGATTATCCGGGGAGCGCGGATTTCGTTTGTGGTGGGAGTTTTATCGGTAGCGATTTCGGTCTTCATCGGCGTGATCATTGGAGCGATTGCCGGTTTTTACGGAGGGGTGGTCGACACGGTACTAACCACCATTGCTGACCTGACTTGGTCAATGCCCGCAATCCTGATTGCCCTCCTGCTGGTGGCCATAATCGGGGCAGGTCTGGAAAGTGTCGTTATTGCCATTGGCTTATCTTACTGGGCGCAATATGCTCGCCTTATCCGTGGACAGATCCTTTCATTGAAGAGTGCCACCTATATTGAGGCGACCAGGGCTCTAGGGGCCAGCAATTTTGTGATCCTGTTCAAACACCTGATTCCCAACAGTCTCTCCCCTGTTATCGTTGCAGCTACGATCGGTATCGGTAACGCCATCGTACTGGAAGCAACGCTGGGTTTTCTGGGAATGGGCGCGCAACCGCCTACGCCGAGCTGGGGTGCGATGATGAGCAATGGCACAGCATATCTCTTTATCTCCCCCTGGGTCATTATTTTCCCCGGCCTGGCCATGATGATCACGGTTCTGGGGTTCAATTTGTTCGGTGATGCCTTGATCGATATTATGGACGTCAAAAATAAGGAGTCGATCTAATGGCCTTTCTGGAAGTGAAAGATCTGGAGGTAGAGTTCCAGGTCGATAAAAAACCGGTCATACCCCTCAAAGGGATCTCTTTTGAAATGAACGAAGGGGAGGTGCTTGGTATCGTAGGAGAAACAGGTTCAGGGAAATCCCTGACGGCCCACGCAATTATGGGACTGTCGCCGATGTCCGGGGGGAAGATCCGGGGCAGTGTCAAATTTGCCGATCAAAGTCTACTTGAACTTTCTGAAAAAGCTATGCAATCGATTCGTGGTTCGCAGATCGCCTTTATTCCCCAGAACCCCATGACTTCTCTGGATCCGGTCTATCGGGTGGGAGCCCAGATTATGGAAGGTTTGTTAAATCATGCGGATTTAAGCAAGTCGCAAGCCAAACAACAAGTTCTCGATATCATGGGAAAGCTGAATATCCCCAAGCCAGAGCATGTTTTTCAGCAGTACCCTCATGAACTGTCCGGCGGATTGAAGCAACGGATCGTGATCGCGATGGGGTTATGTGCCAAACCACGATTATTAATTGCCGATGAGCCAACCACGGCTCTGGACGTAACGGTACAGGCTCAAATTGTCCGCTTGTTCAAGGAAATCACGGTGTCGAGTGGAATCGGCTTGCTCCTTATCACTCATGACCTGGGTGTCATCGCCCAGATTTGCGACAAGGTTGCAGTGATGTACGCTGGCAACTTGGTAGAGCTCGCCAGGATCAAATCCTTATTCGGTACCCCCCGTCACCCCTACACTCAGGCGCTACTGAACTGTATCCCCTCGATCGGGATGGAAAGGGGCAGCTTGGCGGCTATTCACGGCAATGTCCCGAGTGCGACTGATTGTCCGGATGGATGCCCTTTTCACCCTCGTTGTCCGCACTCATATTCAACCTGTGAATCTACCATGCCCGCATTGATTCAAATCGAGGGAGGAACCAGCGTCGCCTGCCATCTGTATCAGGAAAAGCAGGAATAAATGATGGAAAATTTGGTAGAAATTAGCAATCTTTCGGTCTCCTTCGATGTTAGAGCCGGTCTGCTTCTGCGAAAGATCGGGACGATCAAGGCCGTTAACGAGGCGTCCTTTTCGATCAGAAAAGGTGAGATCCTCGGGGTGGTGGGTGAGTCAGGCTGCGGCAAATCTACCTTGGCCCGATTGATCCTGCGTTTAATTGAACCTGATAGCGGCAGCATTGTTTTTAATGGCAACGATATTCTGAAAATGCCAAGAAAACAGCTGCAGCAGCAGCGGCGGCATATGCAGATGGTTTTTCAGGATCCATATTCTGCCATGGATCCGCGCTATACGATTTTCAGGAGTTTGAGCGAACCTTTCCAGATTCAAAACGTTGCCTTCGCCGAAGGAGAAAAGCGCAAAAAAATCGACGATCTTCTTCGTCTGGTCGGACTGAATCCGGAACATAGCTTCGCTTACCCCCATGAACTGTCAGGGGGACAGAAACAACGGGTCGATATCGCTCGGGTTTTGGCGCTGACGCCGCAATTCATTATCTTGGATGAACCGACTGCCGCCTTGGATGTATCCGTCCAAGCCCAGATCATCAATTTACTCGAAGGGTTAAGGGAACGACTCAATCTCACTTTTTTATTTATTTCGCACGATTTGTCTCTGGTCAGCTATTTTTGTGACCGGGTTATTGTCATGTACCTGGGACGCATTGTTGAAAATATTTCTGCCGATTCAATCGGCAAAAGACCGCACCATCCCTATACTCAAGCACTCATTGAGAGCATTTTTCAGGCGGATCCCAGACAGAAAAACAGCACGATTCTGGAAGGCGAAGTGCCCAGCCCCTTCAATCTCCCACATGGTTGCGTGTTTTTCTCACGCTGTAAATATGCTCAGCCGATCTGCCGGGAGCAACGACCTACACTGCATGAAACAGATGAAGGTGGCCAGGTAGCCTGTCATTTTCCACTACGCTGATTAACAGCATGCTGAAATGAAGTAATAAAGAAAGCCGCTAATGAGTGATTTATTTAGAAAAAATAGCAAGATAGGCTTGATCAGTTTCGGTAACCACACCGGTCAGAGCTTTCATACCAAGAGAATAACGGGGTCAATGAGCCGATGAAAAAGAATCCCCGTCTGGAGTTTGACCTTGGGAAACTGCGGCAGAACGTAACAACCATTTTCAACCTGTGTCTGGCCAGAGGAATAGAGGTGGTCGGGATCACCAAGGGTTTCTCCGCCCTGCCGGAGATTGCCCGAGTCATGGTTGACGGAGGTATTCAAATAATTGGTGACTCACGGCTGGAAAACATTCGTGCCTTGCGGGAGGCCGATATCCAAGCCGAGATGATGCTGATCAGGATCCCAATGATCCATGAAGTGGATCTTGTTGTGCAGCTATCTGACTGTAGTTTAAATTCTGAAATAACTGTTATCCAAAAGCTGGCGGATGCAGCCATAAAGCAGAATA
>JAGGWI010000288.1 GCA_021157505.1 Desulfuromusa sp.
AAGTTGATCAACAGCCTTGATCTGGTCACCCGTACGCCGCTGTTGTTTGCTTATAATGTTGCTGAAGATGATATCGGCAAAGATTTTGGTGCTGGTGTGTTTACCATCTCCTGTGCCATTGAGAGTGAAATTGCTGCTATTGACGATGCAGACGAACGCCAGGAATTTATGGAGGCGATGGGGATCACCCAGCCCAGTCTTGAGCGGATTAATGCGGCCCTCTATGATGCTCTGGGTCTGATGAGTTTCTATACTTCCGGTGTGGACGAATGTCGAGCGTGGACGATTCGTAAGGGTTCCACTGCCCCGGTCGCTGGCGGCAAGATCCACAGTGACATTGAACGTGGCTTTATTCGGGTCGAGGTGATGAAATTTGATGACCTGATGGCTGCCGGTTCTGAACAGGGGGTGAAACAGGCGGGCAAGATGCAGTTGAATGGGAAGGATTATATTATTGAAGATGGGGATATCTGCAATTTCTTGTTTAATGTTTAGGAGTTTGGCAAATTTTCCATGAATCTTCTACGGAAGCTCCAGGTTAAGGGTCAGATTTTTAAGATTAAGTAAGATATATACAAGATGGAGTAACGATGAGCCCTGAACTAATCTATGAAATTGGCATTGCCGGAGCGTTTTTGATGGCCTTTGTCTGGTCATTTATTTTTGATAAAAAAAAGCCTCCGACGGTAAGGGAATTTATTGCAAAATTGATTGCCAGAGCACTGTTTATTGGTTTTATCTATATTGTTATCGTCGGTTTTTTCTATCTCGCCGTTGGTACCGGATATGGCTCCTGATTATTAGTGAAAGGCTCGCCAACGATGCGCGAGCCTTCTGTTTTATAATTAATGTCCCTGATCACGGGATTATCCGCCACCTCTAAGTGCCGAATTGATGGAAAACCTTCTCAACTGCTGTATGTTATCTTCGATAGGCATTCCTCCTTTCCTGTTATTTATATTTTATCACGGATTATCCCGTGGTCAACTTATGGGCTGATTTTTATCAATTAGACAAATCCTTTACTGTTGGGGACAATTCAGTTATTTTAGTACAAATGATAACCTAAAAGGTTTTGAGTTGCAGTTGTCTGAAAAAAAAATCTGGAAACTATGGGTCAATGAATAAGCGTTTTTTGAAAGTGGTGATTATGACTTCCGGTGGTGCTCTGTTAGGTGCACTACTGGGATATCTAGGGCAATGTGCCGGTAGTACCTGAGGTGCTACATCGAGTCCCTGGACCGGGACTCTTTATGGTTCGTTGGTTGGTTTTATCCTTGGGTGTCTCCCCGGTGAAAATGATAAGTGACTGACCTATATAGTCAATTATCATGAGATGTGACATTCACAAGAAATCTGATAACCTTACGGAAGAGTTATTTTTATCTCTGTGATAGTTCTTAATGTCTAATAAAAAGGAGCAAAATCATGACAGATAATAACCAGAAAAATAGTGAGCAAGATGATGTCAGTTTGTATGAAAAAATTGTTTCACAAACTGAAGAGTTGATGACGAGCGGTCGTAAAACTCTGGATGAAGCACTTAAGCGAGCTGGCGATGAATTATCCTCAGCAGGTAACTTCACTCGTGAACAGTCTGAAAAAATATCAACTTTCATAAAGCGTGACATCCAGCATGTAATTGATACGACCAGCAAAAGTACAACGAATGTGAAAAAAGCTGTTAATCCTCAACGGCTTAGTGTTGGTGCTCAAAGTATCTTTGCTAAAATCTTGTCAGGGACTGCTGAAACTTTAAGTGAATGGGCTCAAAAATCGGAACAAAATTTAGAATTTAAAACGGGTGAAATTACCAGTCCCGGATCACTGACATGTAAAGAATGTGGTGAAGTGATTCAGATGAAAAAAACTGGCAGAATTCCCCCTTGTCCCAAGTGTCATCACACCCGGTATCGGAAATCCTATTAGCACTGGATGGTGTGAAAAGGTTAAGGTGGAAAGTTCACTTGTCTAGCTGAAGGTTTTTCTATATATTTCCTCTGTTCTGCAGATTTTGTTATTGAGGAGTCTTTATATGGGTTTGTTGAGTCGTTTTTTTAAGAATGATGACGAGGAAGAGCAGGGATCAGCACCACCAGAGGTTCTACCATTGAGAAATGACCCCTGCTGGTGTAACAGTGGTCTCAAATATAAGAAATGTCATCTTGAACAGGATCGGATTTTTTTGGAGAAAAGGCGTCGTAAAGTGGTGGAGGCAAGAAATGCCTGTACCTCATATTTTGGGGGCTGAGGCCCTCGACGTTAAAACCCGGTCGGGTTTTAAAACATTGTAGATAATCAAATTATATCATTTACATGGGGACGGAAATCAATTCTGTCCCCATGCTACTTTAACCATTTAACCTTTCAGGCGATCTATGTCTTTAACTCTACCAGCTATTGCACTTGTTTGTGGTTTAATTCTGCTGGTCTGGAGTGCTGACCGTTTTATTGTCGGGGCTGCTGCAACGGCTCGGTATGCTGGAATGCCGCCATTATTGATCGGGATGGTGGTGATTGGCTTTGGTACATCTGCTCCGGAGATGGTCGTCTCCGCAATTTCTGCAGTTGAGGGGAATCCCGGTCTGGCACTGGGGAATGCCTATGGTTCGAACATTGCCAATATTGCCCTTATTCTGGGGTTGACAGCACTGATTAGCCCGATAATGGTAAAATCTGATGTGTTGCGTAAAGAATTGCCGGTTTTATT
>JAGGWI010000081.1 GCA_021157505.1 Desulfuromusa sp.
CATCCCACCTATGCCTGAACCAACACTAACTTCAGCTGAACAATCAGATACTTTGACTGTTTTGTCATCTGACCGATGATTGACAATTAAACTTCAAAGCGCTACCGTACCAGTTATAAGGGGTTTTCTAACAGAAATCCTTCTTGACTGAAAAGCCTCTTCCGACAATTATATTTGTCTTAAACTTGCGGATTGACCTTATGACCCCAGCTGCCCGACAAGCTGAAATTACCAATATAATTCGACAGCGTGATCATGTCACAGTGAACGAGCTAGCCGAAACCCTTAATATCTCGAAGGAAACCATACGACGTGATTTGTCCGAACTTACTCGAGCGGGTAAAGTTCAAAAATTTCATGGTGGTGCATCTCTACCTGTCGTTGCTGGAGAGGGCCATTTTCGCGACCGAATGGGCAAGAATGCAGCAGCAAAGATGCAAATTGCCGATGCAGCAGTAAAACTTGTTTCTCCAGGGGAAACGATTCTCATTGATACGGGCTCAACCACGCTCTATTTTGCCGAGAAACTTGCTGAAATTCCCAACCTGACCGTGGTCACCAACTCGACAAAAATTGCCAGAGTCATGTGTGCTGACCCGACACCCGCCAAAACCTTCCTCCTCGGAGGTGAATTTTCCGGTGACAACCGACAAACCATCGGTAGCATGGCTATCGCGCAGGTTCAATCATTTCGGGCACACCATGCATTCTTAACCATCAGTGCACTTGATACCCGCACCGGAGTTATGGATTACAGCATTGAAGAAGCTCAGTTAGCGCGTGCTATGGTTGAACAAGCCGAGTCCCTTACCCTGCTTGTCGACAGTTCAAAGTTTGAACAAATTGCATCATTCGAAGTGTGCGCCCTGGCCAAAGTAACAAATCTTGTATGTGACGAACCCCCCTCGGGTAAAATGGAAGCTGCTCTGCTAGAAGCAAACGTCAATATCATCATTACTAGCCGCTAAATCATTGTTTTCAATTTGAACTATCCCTTATTTTTATTTATTGTTTGCCTGATCGGTCACTTTTTGATACTGTTCAGTCATGACAATTCAACAACAGTATAATCATACCGTGGATAATAATAAATCAGGCAGCACCTCGTTACTCGCCAGTGGCGATATTGCGATTATCGGTGGTGGCGTTGTTGGCTGCGCCGTTGCCCGCCGGATGGCCCTGGAAGGGGCTTCCGTCATCCTGATTGAGAAGGCGGCAGATATCCTTGAAGGGGCAAGCAAGGGCAACAGTGCCATTCTCCACACCGGGTTTGACGCACCCGTCGGTTCGTTAGAATGGGAATGTGTCCAAAAAGGATATTTTGAATATCTGGAGATTCGGGAAAGCCTCAATCTACCCCTGCTTAAAACCGGCGCCCTGGTGGCCGCCTGGACCGAAGAACAAGAAGCCAAATTCACCGACATCATGAAAAAAGGAAATGATAATGGCGTTGAGGATTTGCGCCTTCTGAGTCGGTCTGAGGTCCTTGACCTGGAGCCCAATCTGGCAAAAAATATTCGAGCGGCGATATCTATCCCGCGTGAATACGTTATGGATCCCTGGTCAACCCCTCTTGCGTATCTGCAACAAGCCCTGGAAAATGGTGGGCAGGTTTTCTTTAATGCTGAGGTAACCGGTGGTGAGTTCGACGGTTCCCATTGGCGACTCAATACCAGTCGGGGACAGGTCAAAGCACGCCATGTCATCAACTGTGCCGGGCTCTATGGTGACATTCTTGATCACAATGTTCTTGGCCACAGTGATTTTACGATTAAACCCCGCAAAGGGCAGTTTGTTGTCTTTGATATGGCGGCAAGCCAATTACTCAGTTCGGTTATTTTACCGGTGCCAACGTCGAGAACCAAAGGGATTGTCCTCTTTCCAACCATTTTTGGGAACGTTGCGGTTGGCCCGACTGCGGAGGATCAGGAGGGCCGGGATGATGCCTCCGTTGATAAGGATAACTTGGAAGCGCTCCGCGCCCAGGCGATAGAAAAGGTTCCAGCACTTGCCAATATTCCAGTCACAGCAACCTACGCGGGGATTAGACCTGCGAGTGGAGAAAGAGAATATCAGGTCATTGATTACCCTGACCGCAATTGGATCACTCTCGGTGGAATCCGCTCAACCGGATTGACCTCGTCACTCGGCCTCGCCCAACATGTTCACCAGTTACTGGCAAAGCAAGGGATTCATTTTGATGCGCTAGCCAAGCCAAAGGTGCCCCGGGTCCCGAACCTGGCGGAGCATCTTCCCCGTGACTACGAAACACCCGGATACGGTGAAATTGTCTGCCACTGTGAGATGGTCACAGAACGCGAGATCAATGCGGTGATGGAAGGTCCACTGCCGGCAGGGAGTCTTGTGGGCTTAAAAAGACGAACCCGCGCAACCATGGGTCGCTGTCAAGGTTTCTACTGTTCAGCACGACTGGCAGAATTAACCAAGGGGAAGTTTGCCGAACCACTTGGGGTTGGAGATGCCGATGAATGATCTCAAGCATGAAAGTTGCGATGTAGCGATTATCGGTGCTGGCCCGACGGGACTCGCTGCAGCGACAACATTGAAACAGGCGGGGATCGAATCGGTTCTGGTATTGGAGCGTGAAGTTGAAGCGGGTGGGATTCCACGCCATTGCGCCCATCCACCCTACGGGATTCGTGAGTACAAACGGCTACTGACCGGGCCAACCTATGCGAAAAAACTGGTCGAGACCGCCCGCAATGCTGGCGCCAGTATTGCCCTGAAACATACGGTGACAAAGTTGGAACCGGGGGGAGTCCTCACCATTGTCTCTCCCGCAGGGTTGAGAAAGTTGACCGCGAAACGAGTTCTCCTGGCCACCGGAACCCGTGAGACACCGCGTTCAACGCAACTGGTTTCAGGTGACAGAGCACTGGGAATCTGTAACACCGGCACCCTGCAGTCAATGTTCTATCTGAAAAATATGGTCCCATTTCGCCGCCCAGTCGTCATCGGAACCGAAATCGTCAGTTTTTC
>JAGGWI010000163.1 GCA_021157505.1 Desulfuromusa sp.
AACGGTTCAGTCAGTATCTGATCATCAATCTGAGTCAAAATATCCCCTTCTTGTAAGTCCTGTTGTTCTGCAATCGAGCCGGGGATGACTTTTTTGACAATCAATCCACCATCGGTTTTATCGAGCACAATACCCAGTTTAACCCCCGGGTTTGGCAGATCTTCATACTCTGTAAAGGTCATAAAATCATAGGGCCGCATTGGATAGTCGGGCTTGATGACATTCATCAGCCGATCCTGTTTATCCTCCGGGATATCCAACTCTGTTGAGCCAATCAGCAGATAACTGATCGGAATACGGTGGAACAGACGGCGGGGAATGCCGAACCCGTAGCGGACATGATTACCGCCGGCGATCACCAGGACCTGACGATCATTTCCCTCATTGTTAAGATAGTTTGCCAGGTTCTGCGCCATGGTTTCATCCCAGAGAGTCTGGACACGCTGAAAACCATCGAGCATGGTTTGTCCCATTTTGTGGTCGTTGAAGAAGGCTTGAACCATTGCTTCCTGATAGGGGTCGCTGTAGCTCATATCGGGGAGTTGTTGTCGATCTTCCTCTGCTAATTCAGCCAGGGGAGTTCGGGCAACTTTGTGCTTAAGATCATTCTTGGCATTGATGGCTAAAATCGGAATCTTCTGGTCACGGCAGTAGGTGAGCAAGGGGCGATAGAAGGCAAAGTTCATCCGCCAGTTATGATGCCACTCAACCCGCTGTAAAAACTCTTTTTCTGACAGTTCGCCACCAATCCAAAGATCGAGAATTGGTTGCTGCGTTGGTGTGAACATCTCCATCGCCAAAGTAACCTTGCCGGGATTATGTTGCTCCAAAGTTCGCAGAATATCTTCCTGTAAACGGTGAGAAGCTGGATTGTCATGGGTTTCACCGACGAAGACCACCTGGGTGCGGCTGGCATGATCGAGCATGACCTGTTGATCGACATAGATACCGGTTGGCAGGTGCAGAATATCGCCGATCACCGGTTTGCGGTCCGGGGGATAGGGAAGCTCAGGATCGCCCAGATATTGTGTGGCTGGTTGGCAGCCGATAAGTGAAATCATCATAGCCAATAGAAGAAAAAGGTGGTTAGTTTTCATTTATTATCTCTCAATAAATTAATGCGCTCGTAAAAAAAGAGATGGCGACGCCATCAATAGATATTTTTGGCGTAAAAGATTTCAGTCATTTCCTGCTCAAGAATCACTTTTACTTTATCACGTTCCCGGTCAGATAAGTCAGCATAGCTGGTCGCAAAGAGGTATTGATTGAGATCAAAGTCTTTGAGTAACATTTTGGTATGAAACAGATTCTCCTGGTAAATATTGATATCGACACATTGATAGCGATCACGAATTTCTTTGCGAATATACTGTTGAATGCTGTGAATCTTGTGATCGATATAATGTTTGCGCCCTTTGACGTCCCGGGTAAAGCCACGCACCTTGTAATCGATCAGGACAATATCGGACTCGAATGATGAAATCAGATGATTGAGTGCCTTCAATGGACTGATTCTACCACAGGTGGAAACATCTATATCAACCCGGAAGGTGGAAATTCCTGATTTGGAATCGGTTTCTGGATAAGTATGGATACAGAGGTGACTTTTGTCCAGATGGGCGACAACCAGGTCGGGTTTAGGTTCCATTGGCTCTTCGGCAATCAGGACGGTGACCGATGCTCCCATCGGGTCGTAGTCCTGGCTGGCAATATTGAGAATGGTGGCACCGAGGATATCAGAGACTTCGGTCAGTATTCGGGTCAGTCGTTCGGCGTTATATTCTTCGTCAATATATTGCAGATATTCTTTGCGGGCCTGGGGGCGTCTGGCATAACAGACATCATAGATATTGAAAGTGAGACTTTTGGTCAGATTGTTGAACCCGCGTAGCTTGATTTTAGGCCTACGTTTGGGGCGAGTAATTTTTTTTGCACACATCGGCAAGGTTCCTGAAAAAGCACCGGACAAAGGTTGCCCGGTACTATAGCATTCCCAGTAATAAATTTCAGGCGGTACAGCTCTACAAAATCCATGAACTGGCTAAGTAAAAAATTCGTCCAACAAGGCGCCCGTTTTTTTCAGGGACGAAGGCATACGTAAGTATGTCAAGATCCTGAAAAAAACAGGCAACGCCGTAGGGCGGAACTTTTTGCGACGCCAGTTTAGACCACTTTTTTCACATCCCGCTCACCCATAACTTTGTAGGCGCAGAGTGACCCGCACATGGTGCAGGCACCATGAGATTCATCGACTCCTGATTCATCACGCCAACGCCGTGCTTTTTCTGGATCAAGAGCGACTGAATACTGTCCTTCCCAATCGAGGTTTTTGCGGTGAAGTGACATGGCGTTGTCTTTTTCAATCGCTCCGGGAATCCCTTTGACAATGTCGGCGGCGTGGGCGGCGATACGTACCGCCATGACCCCTTCATGGACATCCTCAACTGTTGGCAGCCGCAGGTGCTCACTCGGGGTTACGTAACAGAGAAAGTCAGCTCCGGCCGCTGCTGCAACCGTTCCGCCGATAGCTGCGGTGATATGGTCGTAGCCGGGGGCAATATCGGTGACCAGTGGTCCGAGGACATAGAAAGGAGCTCCATGGCAGAGACGTTTTTGCAATTTAATATTGGCTTCAATTTGATCCAAAGGCATATGCCCCGGGCCTTCAATCATGACCTGAATACCCGCGTTTTGTGCACGCTGGGTCAATTCGCCGAGGATAAGTAATTCCTGAATCTGGGCGCGATCGGTTGCGTCAGCCAGACAACCTGGACGAAAGCCATCCCCCAGGGAGAGGACAGCATCGTAGGGACGGACCATCTCCAGCAGGCGATCATAAAATTCGTAGAGAGGATTTTCGGCATTGTTATAGTCCATCCAGCCAACCGTGAAGGATCCACCCCGGGAAACGACTTCCATGAGTCGTCCTTCCTGATCCATTCTGGCAACGGTCTCGCGGGTGACACCACAGTGAACGGTGATAAAGTCAACGCCATCATCCAGATGCTTTTTGACTCCGGCAAAAATATCATCAACAGTCATATCAACGATTGGTTTGCCTTGCTTTATCACTGCATCACAAGCAGCCTGATAGAGTGGGACACTGCCGATACAGAGATCGGTTTCGGCTATAATCGCAGCGCGGATTTCATCGATTGGACCACCGGTCGATAGATCCATCAGCGCATCGGCCCCCGCTGCAGCGGCAACTTTGGCCTTTTCCAGCTCTTTATCGATACTGGTATCATCCTGACTGGTGCCAAGGTTGGCGTTGGTTTTGGTGCGCAACCCCTCACCAACAGCTAAGGGGCGTCCGTTGGTGTGTTTTTTGTTGAGACAGATAACCACAGTTCCGGCAGCAATTCTTTGCCGGAGAATTTCCGGGTCAATATTTTCAGTGGCGGCGGCCTGCCGTACCAAATCACTGATCTGTCCTTGGCGAGCAATTTCCAGTTGGGTCATGAAGAGATACCTCAAATAGAGAAAAGCGGTGTACGCCACAGTTCCAAATGGCCACACTGCAGTTAAAAGATACAGTCGTGATACTGTTCCTGATCAAAATAAAAAAGCCGCCCATTGGGCGGCTATCGATAGATTTAATCGGTAGTTATAGCCGCTTTCCTACGCCGGTATCAACCGGATCAGGTTCCAAGGGTTGTTCCAATGGTTCTGGAACTCTCAGTAACGAAGACGCCCCTAGCGTATGTGTTAGACGAAATAGAAGTAACAGTTAGGTGAGCTGAAAGTCAACAGAGAAAAAGTCGTGTCGAAGTGGTCGCACTGCCGTTAAAAAAAAATATGCAGAGTTTCCAACCTTAGTCTATAGGTACCTGTTCATGTAAGAGGAGCATAGCAGCCTGGATATGATTGACTGGTCCGTGACCCCGACCGATCTGGACTGAGTGCTCGATAGCCAGAGAAACAAAACGTTTTCCCCGTTCTACAGCACGTTTCAGAGGGTATCCCTGAGCAAGGAAAGTTGCGATAGCTGCTGACAGGGTACAGCCGGTGCCGTGAGTATTGATGGTGTCAAAGCGTTGCGATGTCAGCTGGTGCTCAGTATCTCCCATTAACAGAACATCAGTGGCATCACCACTTAGGTGCCCCCCTTTGATCAACACATTACGTGCTCCCAGTTCCTGCAGATTGCGTCCCGCTTCAATCATCTCTTCGACGGTTCGTGGTTCGATCCCGGTCATCACTTCGACTTCCGGCAGGTTTGGGGTCAACAGGTAAGATTGAGGTAGTAAGCGGAAGATGACACTGTCGTGGGCTTCCACGTCAAGCAGTGACTCGCCCCCCTTGGCAATCATCACCGGATCAACAACAGCCAGCAGCGAGCGTTCTTCGATGACTCTGGCGACGCGTGAGACGATTCCACCCCAGCTGAGCATCCCGGTTTTAA
>JAGGWI010000074.1 GCA_021157505.1 Desulfuromusa sp.
TACTTATAATGGTGGAGACCTTACAATTGCGGGGGACGGACCTGCCGGCCTATTGTTGGATGGCATCAGCAAGGATCAGCTCCATCTGACCCGGCAGGGTGATGATCTGAATATCGCTGTTGCTGATCAGGGAACTGTAGCTCTCAAGGACTATTTTAGCGCAGCAGAAAACGGTATTGATTGGCTGCAGACTACTGATGGTCCGGTGTTTCTTGCCAAGGATACTATCCAGGAAGGCGGCAGTAGCTGGTGGCCGTTTGAATGGTTTTCTGGTCAGGACACCGCCAATGATTTGATGTCCGGTACCTGGCGCTTCGATCTTATGTATGGCCGTGGGGGGAACGATATTCTTTTTGGTGGTGCTGGCACCGATTTTCTGAAGGGCAATGGTGGTGATGATACCCTGATTGGCGGCACCGGTCGCGATACCCTTCGGGGTGGCAAGGGTTCTGACACACTGTACGGAGACAATGGTTGGGATTTCCTGAAGGGCAACAGCGGAGATGATGCCTTGATCGGTGGCGCAGGGAATGATCTGCTGCTTGGTGGAAGTGGCAACGATCGGCTCTGGGGTGATCATGGCAACGATTTTCTAAGTGGCGGTACCGATAACGATACCTACACCTTCAGCCTGGGCAACGGTAGCGACACCCTGTATGACGAATCGGGCACCGACACGATCACATTCGCTGCCGATGTTGAAAAAGAAGAGATCGCCTTCCTGAAAACCGGTACCACCGTGAAGATCGGTTACGGTGTTGATGATCAGATCAGCATGAAGAACTATGCCGATTCAACTAGCGGCAACCGGATTGAAACCATCACCCTGGCTGATGGCAGTTATCTGACTGATGCCGATATCAACCAGTTGATTCAGGAGATGTCCGCCTATGCGATCAGCGAAGGGATCAGTTTGAATTCCATCGATGACGTCAAGCAACAGGAACCATTGATGACGATGATCGCTGATAGCTGGCATGCGGCGTAATCCGGAAGCAGGTTTTTAAAAATTCTGGATTTCAAATTCTTGCCGGTCACCGAACCGGTCTGGTCGGCTCGAATGGATCAAGCGGCCTGACAGTTTTTCTGCCCATTTTTATAGTGCTGTTGTCAGGGGAAAATCTCAATCAAATTCAATGCGGTAAAAGAGGTCAGCACCAGCGTCATGACCAAGGGTGGATTCAACATCCCAACTGGGGCTGAGCCGGTAGCGGAGCTTCACCCGGTCAGAGTTGGAGTCCGGGGAGTAGCCAAGGCTGAGATAGAGGTCGGGGCTAAGGTACTTGCCAGCGGTGACGATCGTAGTACTGTCTTTTCCACTACTGTTATCATCATAATCGGAGCTGATGTAGAAGGTATCAAGTCCCAGTCGGTCTGGCAGGTTATTTGACCCATCACGGGAAAACCAAAAACTGGCTGCGGATGTAATCAGGTTGGTCTGACTGCGGGAGGCACTCATTGGCTGACCGGTGAAAATGTATGAGATAATATCACCCTCTGGCATGATGGGTCTCGAGTAAAGTTCGATATCCGGTGCCTGAGGTGTTCCGGTCAATATGAGCCCGACTTCAATTTCATTTATCCTCCGGAGCGCTAAAATATCAAGTTCTGGCTGGTTGAGTGGCCCACCGGTGAAATAGATGTCCCCGCGGTTGATCTCAAGGCTGGCTCCTTGTCCAGAATATGTCCCCTGAATAACATAGAGCTTTCCATGACCTACCAGTTTCTCTGCTCTGGTTGATTGGACACGGAGATCTCCTCCCAACCGTGCGTTTATCCCAATGGCGTGAAGAAATACCTGCTTGCCGAGAAGCAACTGGACATCAATATCATATTTCAGCGTCTTTTCTTCAGTTGGGAGAAGAGTGTTATCAACTATTTCCAGGTCTTTGCTGCTGGTGATATTCTCGGTTGTTTGCTGACCGTAGATCTTCACATCGGGTAATTTAAGCTGACCGCGTACCTTGATATCCTCCCGGGTTCCCTCAATAGTCAGGTCGGGACTGGCATTGAGTTGTAGCTCAGGCAGGTCGAAGAGTTGGAAGTTTTTCCCTTTCAATTGTAAATGGTAGTTGGTGGGATACCAGTTTTGAAGTTCCAGGTGACCACTCCCCTTGAGCTTCCCTTTGCCGGATTTGCACTGCAATTTGACTATCTCTATATGGTTATCGGTAATTTTTCCCTGGAGTTCAATTTCGTCCAGTTGAATTCCGACACCTGGAAGAAACGCCTTAGCATCCAATAAATGAAAATCCCCCTGCAAGATTGGTTGCTGCCACGTACCGGTCAGTTGTAGATCCAGATTGAGCTGGGCATAACTTTTCTGAGCATAATTGGGAAAATAGAGCGAAAACAGCCCAAACGATTGTGCGTTAGTGTGTAGCTCAACATTAACCGGTGTGTCTGGATCGAATGTCAGTGGCAATGTGGCTGCCAATGGTAGATCAAAGGAGGTTTTGAAGCCTCCATGGTTGCGTAGTTGCAATTCCACATTTCCCTGCAGACGATGCTGCCACTGCCAGTTTAATTCAGCAGTGCTGATATCGAAAGTACGGAGACCCTCCTCTTCCTGCCAATGGATCTGCCCATTTCTGACTTTAGCTTCACCTTTAAGATTAAGAGGTTCAGCCGCTTTCCAGTCACCATGACCGCTCCAGTCAAGGCTTCCATCCATCTTCATTTCTGCAAGTAACCAGGGCTGGAGCATGCTTAAGGGAAAATTGTCCCCGTTTAGCTGCAATTTCCCCTGTTGTGGCCAGGTGAAATTATTTTTTTCCGCTGAAATCAGGGAGCCTTTTACCTGACCATTGTTTGCCAAGATGATTTGTAGCGAACTTTGTAGTCCTGATTCATCCCAATCGAGCAGAATTTCACTCTGGGTGACCTTGAATTCCTGTTGTTGGTGTTGCACCTCTCCGCTAGCGGTTATTTGAGCGTGGACCACATTTTTCTGGTTACGCTCCAGCTCAATAGAACCATCACTCTGTCCAGAGATATGCCAATCATCAAGAAAGGGTTGGAACCGAGAAAGATCCAGATTGTGCCAGTGGAGTTTGCCTGCTCCATGTTGTTGCATCAGTTGGTAGTTCCCCTGTAAGTGCAACTCTTCACCATGATCACCATAGAGAGATAACTTTTCAATATTCAACTGCTCCGCTGAGAGAATCACTGGCACCGCTGATGATAAAAGCCAGTGACCGAGGTGAGGATCTTCCCCCTGAAGGGTGGATAGCTCCCCACGCCAGAATTCTCCATCCCACCCCCCTTGAAGAGTGACCGAAGCGTTACTTTGCTGTTGTCGAAGGTTCAGAGTGAGTTGGTGGTTATCGAGATCTCCGTTAAACTCAACCGTTGTCTGCTCAATATCGAAATTCAGGTGCAGGTTGTGCAGTAAGTTTCCAGTCAATTGCAGTTGCCATGCGTCACTATCACCTTTTTTTCCTCCCTGCAGGGAGAATTGATCAAGTTGCCAATCGTGAAAAGCGAGGTGTTCTCCGGTGGCATGAAGATCGGCAGTCAGACCCTGCTGCTGCCAGCGTAACCAGCCGGCTCCTGAAAGCTTCCCGGCGGCATCTGTCAGCAGATTCTCCAGTGCTTCGATCTGCCAGTTAAAGGTCAGCTTTTCTGCAGAATTACCGTCAGCCTGCAATAGTATCCCTTCGCCTTGCAGTTGTAATTGTTTGACCTGAAGAGAATTATCTTGCCAGTGGAGCTCAGCGATACCTGATAAGGGGTGGTTAAAGAGAGTGGAATGATCTAATTGAAGTTGTACTAGTCCCTGAAGAGGCTTGTTATCACCGCCATCAATGTCCGCTTGAAGATCCAGGTTCAGTTGTCCGCTCAACTGGGGGTCGAGTCCCTGTGGGTTGATATCTCTGCCGGATAGTTGAGTTTTCAGTTGCCAACCCTCTCTCCAGCCGATCTGTGCTTGACCATTAAAAATCCCATCCAGCCATTGGCCACGGAGGTTTTTCAGCGAAAAATTTTCCAATGTGCCAGTGAACTTGCTTGCCAGTTGGGCATCAGCCATCCCGGTCCCATGATTTTTTAAATCGAACTGACCACTGTATTTCTCCAGATTACCTTTAATCTGTATGGTCCCGGAAAGATTGACCGGCTGTCCGGTTTCTGCCTGGAGATCAAGCTGGTTGAGTTGCAGTTGGCCGGTCAGTTCGGGGGCTGTCTGGCCGAAATCCAAATGAGCTTCAGCGGTTACGACTCCAGGGTGATTGGGTTGATTCAACTGCAATTGTCGAAGTTTTAACCGCTCTGGGGTTAACTCCAGTTCCGCTATCGCTGTCAGAACTTCTCCCTCTACAGCAATGATATCAAGTGCCACAGGGCCATGTAGTATTTGTTTTTCCGATCCCTGCTGCAGATCAGCTTTTAGTTGCAATTTTTGCCATGCAGATGCTGAATCCTCTGTTTCAAGTTGAACATCAACTTTCAGTGTGGGTCGCTTCATTCCACAACTGAAGGATCCTCTTCCCAGTAGTTCTCCACTCTGCAGGATGAAATTTTCGCTGTACAAGCGGCTTTCTTGCCAATGTAAGTTTCCCTGAACTCGTTCGATTTGAAGAGTTTCCTGATCCAATTGTTGCCAGCTGATAGCTTGTAAATTGATCTCGTTGATATTGACTTGAAGTCGCTCCAGCGGCCAGGGTAATCGGGGCCAGTTGAAAGGTTCCGGTGGACTGTTCTGTTGCTTTGAGGTCGATTTGATCTGCAGATTTTTAGCCTGGAGTTGTTTTATCTCCAGAGTGAGCGGACCGAGCAGTTGATTCTGGATTAAAAAATGATCGAGATGGAGCTGTTCTTCCTGATAGTGCAGATCGATATTTTCCAGTTGTAGCGTTCCGCCGAGCGTCCCTTCGATCTTCCCAATAGTTAGTTCGGTACCAGTCCACTCTGGTAGTCTCTGCAGCAGCCAGGAAGTTCCCCCCGGAGAATAGAGTATCCAGCTGCCGCTACCAAGCAGCAGCAAGGCGAGTAGACTGACAAGAACAATCGTGTAGCGGAAAAGTTTCACCATGCCGCTCCAATACTGAGAGATAGTCGCCACTTTTTCTTCTGATCACCAATCGGGCGAGCCACATCAAAGTGTAATGGGCCAATAGATGTGTAATAATTAGCGCCGATCCCTGCACCTTGTTTGGTATTGTAATCGGACCACTTGTTGAAGGAGTTCCCAATATCGGTAAAAATGACAATTCCCCAGTCCGGGTTGAGCTTTTTTTCCAACCCGATGTTGGCAACTAACAGATGCTTACCACCGATATAGTCTCCATCATTGTCTTTGGGACCAAGGGTTTTATATTTGTAGCCACGGACACCCTCTCCACCTCCGGGGAAAAAACGTAGCGAAGCAGGTATGCGATTAAAAGAGCTGCTGTGCCAGGTTGCAGCTCCACGTAAGTGAAGCACCAGCGATAATTTCTGGGGCAGGGGGTGTATTGTGGTTATATTGCCAATGAATTGCAGGAAATCGATATTAGAGAAAAGGGCATCAGCTCCCCCCTTTAACTTCAGCCTCATTTGGATGCCGCGGTGTGGGTTTATTAAGTCATCAACCTGACTCCAGCTAAGGCGTACCCCCGATAGGAGCAGGCGTGATAATTCTGAACTATCGTCATTAATCCAATAGCGTTCACGCTCCTGGCGGATAAACAGTGAGGCATTCAGTTTTTTGTAAAATGGCCGGATATATTCTGCCTCAGTGAATAACTTATCACTTTCGTAGCTGGTATTGTCCTCATGGATAATTCCGGCATGGAACCGGGTCATACGATCAAGGTGATCTAGATCCGGAATGGTATAGGTGGTCAGAAAATATTGGTTTTTTTCTGATATTCGCAGATCCCCCTGAAATTCATGACCACGATGAAACAGGTTCCGGTTACGGTAGCGCAGTGATCCACGAACGCCGCTATCGGTGCCATAACCAATACCGGGGAAAAACTGGTGCCGCGGGGCGGGCTTCAGATCGATCTTGATCGGTATCTGCTGCTCTTCCACTTGGTCTCTTACCGGCTGGATGTTGATGCTGCGGAACAGATTCGCATCGCGCATTCTCTTCCGGGTTTGATCGAGTTTTTTCTGAGAAAAATAGTCCCATTCCTGATAGCTGAGATAACGGCGCAGGAAGCGTTCCTGATATTCTCCATGGTCCATAAAAACAGTTTTTCCAAACTGAAAACGGGCACCGCTTTCGAGCTGGAGAATAATATTGACCTGCTGTGTGTCACGATTGACGAGGATTTGATGCTGTTGAAACTTGGCATCAAAATAGCCGAGATTTATTGCCCCTTTCAACAGTTCTGCCTTCCCCTCTTTGTAGATATCCTGACGTAGAATATCATCGACATGCAGTGGGAAAGAGTCCAGCAGCTGGAGCAGCGGTGGAAAACTGTCACCGGGACCGGTTACATTCAGCTCAAGGGTGGAAACTTTCAGTGGCTGACCGGGTTTGACTTCAACGTTTAATTGATACTCCCCCTGCTTGATCTCTTCGACCTGACTTTCGACCTGACTGTGAAAATAGCCGTAGGGTTCAAGACTTGCACTGACCAGTTCCGGCAATTGCCGCTGGTGGTATCTGAGCCAACTCCGGTTGATTTTGTCCTCACTGATCAGTGAGGCAGGGAGAGCCAGAGCCGATTCAAGAATTTTGTGTAACTCTTTGTCAACCCCCTGAATATTTAAACGCACTGATTTGGCACTGCTGGTCATGGGCAGTAAAAGAAGGGTGAAAAGTATCAGGTAAAATCGAAACTTCATTGAAATGGATGCCTTGCCTGAACACTTTCAACAGCTACCTGAAAGCGTTTTATTTTACTGTAAAGTTAAAGCAGACCGATGAACAAATCAAAGTACGAATATCAGAGTTATTGCTGAGTGTCTATCGTCAAGTGTGGTGTCAGAATATTGTTCCAGATAGCATAACCAGCAGGGTTAAGGTGTAACCCATCTTCAGCAAACAGATTTTTATCTGGTCGTCCCGCTGAATTGAGAAGTGGGGTTGCGGTATCCAAGAAGATGCAGAGACCACTGCTCTTGCAATAGTCTTTAATAGCCCGATTGGTCTCTGCCATCCGGTTCCACATCTGCCAGCGTAATGGATTGGGTTTGATAGCTAGAAATAACAGGATTGTATCGGGCAACTCTCTATTTACGCGGGAAGAAAACATTCTGAAGTCGGCTAATATCTGATCATTATCTTTCCTGTCGGCTACATCGTTTTCACCACAGTAGTAGATAATTTTGGCTGGCTGGTATTGCTGGGTGATAATTTCAAAGTAGTAATTCAGATCGGATATATGGGCACCCCTCAACCCCCGGTTGATCACCGGCAAGGCGGGGAAAGCCTGAGCTGTTTTCCAGCTATAAATACTGGAGCTGCCAACAAACAGAATCGCCTGTTTTGGATAACTGTTTTTAGCATCCTGCCAGGCAAACCGCTTAATCTCTTTATGCCAGCGGAGCGGATCCGGATCTGCCGTTTCTGCCGCAGCATTCAGACAGCCCAGAATGGGGAGAAGAAACAACAGCAGCACCAGAGTATGTAGAAATAGAAACCGCTTATGTCGCGTCGGGGTATGTTTAAATTTGGGTCTATGCTGCATCACTATGAAACCCCGAACTTCTCCAATATTTCAGCTGGAGCCTGATCAAAATGGGAAAATTCCATGGTGAAACTACCTTGCCCTTTGGTGGCACTGCGCAGCTCGGTCATGTAGCCAAACATCTCCAGCAATGGAACTGTGGCATGAATGATATCCTGTCCCGGTCGTGATAAGGTCCCTTCTATCTGCCCCCGTTTCTGGTTCAAACTCCCCATGACCCGACCGGTATAATCAGATGGGGCAATAAGCTCCAGAGCCATGACCGGTTCCAGCAGGGTTGGTTTGCCATTTCGCAACGCCTGGGTGATAGCTCTGCTTATCGCTGCTGAGATGCCGAGCTCAGTTGTCTTGTTGCTGTTGTAGGGAGCCTCAATTAAACTGAGGGTCAGGTCTGTCAGTGGATAACCGGCGATTTGACCCGATTGGCAGGCCATAGTGAGGTTCGTTCTAATTAATTCTGCCAGCTCCTCTGGCCAGTCTGCCAGCAGTTGTTCCGGAATATCAATATTGATACCACTCTTTCGTTCCGTCGGGTTGAGCCTGATTTTAACTTCACCATGATGGATTTTTCCCTCAACCTCCCGCTCAAATATTTCATGCTGTTCTGTTGCACAGCGAATTGTTTCCCGGTAGACCACCTGCGGTCTTCCGGTTTGGGTTGCTACCCCAAAATCAGTTTTCAGCCGCTGAATGACCACTTCCAGGTGGAGTTCACCCATCCCGGTCAACACTGTCTGTCCGGTTTCCAGATCTTCCTTAACCCGGAAGGTAGGATCTTCCCATTGGAGTTTTTCCAGAGCCAGGGGCAACTTGTCACGGTCATCCAGGGTTTTTGGCTCAATGGCCAGGGAAACAACCGGCTCCGGATATTCAAGTCCGGCCAGTTGTAAAGGGAACTCAGGGTTGCTGATGGTATCTCCGGTCAGGACATTCTTCAGCCCGGTTGCAGTGACAATATCCCCGGCAATTGCCAGATTGATCCGTTCCCGTTTGTGCGAGTGCATCCGGAACAGGCGGGCAACCTTTTCACTTTCCAGGGTGCGACTGTTGTAGACAGAGTCCCCCGGTTTGAGGCTTCCGGAATAGATTCTCAGGTAGCTCAGTTTGCGCCCTTCGTCAGCAAGAACTTTAAACGCCAGGGCGCAGAGTTCGGCCCGGGGATCTGTGGTGACTTTCCATGATTCTTGTTTGTCGAGTCGGGTTGCTGTGGGTGGTGGAATGTCGAGAGGGGAAGGGAGCAGAGAGCAGATTGTATCAAGGAGTGGTTGAATCCCCTTATTACGAAGTGCCGAGCCCAGCAGAACCGGATATATTTTGCAGTTGATAACCCCCTTGCGCAAGGCAGGAAGAATCCGCTCTGCGGCAATAGCGTTACCATGCAGAAAATCATCGAGAATATTATCGTCAAAGTCAGCAGCGGCCTCAACAATCTGTTCTCGCTGCCGCTGTGCCACTTCACGCAGTTCCTCCGGGATTTCGCCACTGGTCAGGGTCTGCCCCTGATCATCTTCGGCAAACAGAATCGTTTTTTCTGCAATCAGGTCAATCACTCCATGAAAGTTTTCTTCGCTGCCCAATGGCAGTTGTAATAGCAGTGGTGTGATGTCCAGCTGTTTAACTATCGACTCCAGAACTTGCTGGTGGTCGGCACCGATGCGATCCATTTTATTGATCAGGCAGATCCGTGGCACCTGATAGCGATTGGCCTGCCGCCAGACAGATTCACTCTGCGGCTGAACCCCCTCAACAGCACTGAAAATGGCAACAGCACCATCCAGAACCCGCAGGGAACGTTCAACTTCGATAGTGAAGTCGATGTGCCCGGGGGTATCGATCAGGTTGAATGTATAATTTTTCCAACGACAGTTGGTGGCTGTGGCAGTAATGGTGATACCGCGCTCCTGCTCCTGTTCCATCCAGTCCATGACCGCCATACCATCATGGACCTCGCCCATTTTATGGATTTCTCCGGCGTAGAACAGAATCCGTTCAGACACGGTGGTTTTTCCAGCATCAATATGGGAAATGATGCCGAAATTACGAACCTGATTAAGGTCAGGGTTTGCCATGAGGTCCCTTTTCAAAAACTAAAACGTTCCAGATCTGAGTTGCTGCAGATGTTTTTCCTCAAGCTGGTAGAGGGTAAAATATTCTCGTTCCAGTTCTTCAATATAAAAAAGATCCAGACCGCTGTTGGCTAAAAAATCGTTTCGCAAATCAGTATTATTATTGGCAATAATTTCAGGGAGAAGCCGCCGGAGATAGATCATTTCTTTCTTGATATCGTGAATTATGGTCTGAAACAGTTTGGGTTCCAGGGTTTTGTTGATAATACCACTCTCCAGCAGCTCATCATTTAATTCGTTGTACAGTTCGTCCTGTTCGCTTCGGGTACTGTAGCGCGCATAGCGGCTGCGAATATGGTCTTTGGCATGGCTCAGAGCAATCTTGTGCAGTTTTTCCTGACTGTCGATTATTTTCAACTCAGCAGTGAGTCTCTTGACTGTGGAGACTCCGGCTGCAATCCCTTCCAGACCCTCTTTGAGGCAGGTCAGTTTCTGCCGGCCAAAGCGTCCCAGGTAGTGATTGAGGTTGATGTCTTCCAGAAACAGTTGATCAAAGAGCCCTTTTGTCAGTTTACTGAATTCCTGGCGGCTATCCAGCAGGCTTTGGAGAAGTTCCTCGGTTGGTTGGTACCCTTCCATAAAGGCGATCTGGCTGATTCTGGTTGAGGTACTATCGTAGCGGTCAAAAAAGGTGACAATGTAGGAGAAATCTTCCAGCAAAGAGAGCGGTGCTCCGTCCCGAATCTGCTCATCAAACAACTTTCCTGTTTCCAGCAAAAGCTGTTCAAAACTGTGGTCATGGTTTCGCCGGGTATGTTGTTTGGCGAACAGCAGTTGGACCATATCCTGCTCGCTGATCCTCTTATTCAACAGCAGATCATGGAGGATATCTCTGGTGATTGCCGTATATTCAGGCTCATGGGCGATGCTACTGAGGTGCGTTTTTAATTTTTCATCCAATGCTGTCAACAGGATCGAAGGGATCTCATTTCGCAACGCCAGGGTTTTCAACCGGGTCATCCGAGCATTCTGTTGCCGGTTGATATCCCCCTGTAGATAACATTCGACCAGTACTTTCTTATAATTATCTATAATTCGATAGTTATCGCGATGTTTGTACATTACGTCAATGCGAATGCGCTCTTGCTGGTAGGGGTTGAGCCCCAGACTGTCAGCTAACTCCTGCAGCGCTGTCTGGGTACTGTTGGAAATGGTGCGATCCCGATAGTAGAGGGTCTGAAATTCCTGCTGGAAATGACGATGATTGGTTTCAGTTAGCCGTACCAGATAGATAGTGGCCTGTTCCGGGAGTTGGGCCAACAATGATTCCGCCAGTTTGGAGTCGTCCTGACGGTTCAGATTGGCGCCCCGTTTGAGCGATTTTCCCAGGTAGCGTAGAACCTGTTGCTGTTGCAGTTGGTGAGTTTTATCTTCCAGACCACTGATAAAAAAGAAATAATTATCAACGGCGTGTCCTTTGAGAAAAATATCTTCATAACTCTGTTCGTTATAATTTTGATCGCTTATTTCCAGTTCTCCCGCCCGATTATAACCTGCTCCAAGAAGCATCAGTCGGTTGAAGATCCCCTCTTTGCTCAGATCAGAGACCGGTTGATCGACACCGAACATATATTCACAAAAGGTTCCACCGGTACCCATTTGACTCAGTCCGGTTGGGCTGAGGATGAGTTCGCATCCTGGAGCAAAAAAACGGAGGTTCTGATCGGCAACCTGAAAGAAATGGTGATGAGCCGTTCTGCAACCAGCAGCCGTTGCAAAGTACTCAATTTTATCATTGATTCTTCCATGTAATCTAAGTTCAGTGTTCATAATATCACTTATTTCATCGAGGGTTAATTGATGGAAAAGTTAAACTGTTGACCATCATAAGCCAAATTGACACCGTCGGGTAGTTGTTGATCATGAACCGGATGATCAACTTCATGGCTGAGGTGAGTGAGCAGGGTTTGTTTTGCCCCGATTTTCTGTGCCATCTCAATCGCCTGAGGAATATTGAAATGGGTACTGTGCGGGGTAAAGCGTAACCCATCAAGAATCAACACCTCCAGACCCTCTAAATGTTCCAGAGAACTTGGTGGAATAACGTTGCAATCGGTCAGATAGGCAAACGGTCCGCAACGATAACCAAAGGTGTCCATTTGTCCGTGCTGCATGGCAATCGGAATAATTTTCAGACCAAACAGCTCAGTTACTTCAGTTATGGGGTGCAGTTCCAGTCGGGGAATATAGCTGGCCGGTTCAGATTTATCAAAAATATAGCTGAAACTGGTTCTGATCGTCGCTAAAGTTTGCTCTGAGCCATAGATGGGGATCCGTTTTCTGGAGTGGAGATTGAAGCCACGCAGGTCATCGATACCGTGCAGGTGGTCAGCATGACTGTGGGTGTAGAAAACCGCATCGATATGACGAATATCCTCGCGCAGTGCTTGTTGGCGCAGATCAGTTGAGGTATCGATCAAAATATTGTATTTTCCATAACTGAGCAGAGCGCTGCAGCGCGTCCGCTGGTTGTGGGGGTGATCAGAAAGGCAAGTTGCACAGCGGCAGCCAACCACCGGGATGCCGGTACTGGTTCCAGAACCGAGAATAGTTATTTTAAGAGTTTCTGTCTGCATTCTGATATCATTCGACAAAAGTGGAAATTTCAAAATTGATCAGGTAATTTAGCACTTTATTTCAGTAACAGACAATAGTTGATTGGAGAGTGTAGCAGGTTGAACTCTGTTACCAGAGGTTCCCATGGCAGAAAAGAATCAATTTGAGGTCAATAAACTCTGTCGCCGCTGTATCCGGCCATGTAAACAGTCGGACACTATGATTATGCTCGATTGTCCCCGTTTTCAGCCGCGCCCGTTTAAATCAGAGGTACTGAAATTTGAGCAGATGGATTTGTTTGATGAGGAATAGCCGGTAGGGCTGGTTGTTCTCAAAGAGAGAACAATGTAGCCGTTTAGAGAACAAACTATAATTTCAACAATTTACGATAATGTAAAAAGTAGTTTTATTGAGTTGAAATATTTTTCCGGCAAAACTTTCAAGCGTCATATTCTCTGCAACTACATCATGCGGCACCATAAGATATTTCCACGGTTTGCCACCATTGGCCTGAGCATGATCGGTCGCGTGGTCACGCCAGGTGCATGATATGACTTATCCGGATCCTCAAGCAGAATGCGGGGCTCCAGTTTTGGCCGGTTTTCTTTGCCGATCCAGGTGAGTTCTAGCTTTTGTTTACTCTTTGTCATCCTGTCCAATCAACCCCTTCGCATCCTTCTCTTCCAACTCCATCAACGGTGGCGTATCCTTAATCCGCTTCTCAACATTCTTTATGTGCTCTGCTGGTGGAATATTTTCTGGCATCACCCCACCAATCCGTTTAATAGCCTCACGTATTTCCTTCCCCACCGCCTCATGAGTACGGACAGCCTGTTGCGAATTTTTCACCTGATCCTGCGCCAACTTATCACGAGTTTGCGTCATGCGAAATTGATTGGCCGCCAACTCAGTCGCATCCATGCGATCCATCAAATTATCTTTTTTAGGAATCTCTTTTCGTTGCTTAATTGCAGTATTACCAATGCCACCATACAACCCTTTATAACCCGCATCATGGAAAACACCGAACATCCTATCCTGCACACCAGCCTCACGTGCTGCACCTGATAGAGCCTTGAACTCTTCGCTGGTTTGTTTGCGAATTTCTAACCGTTCGACATCCGCAGCAAGGACATCTGACATCTCCTGGCGGCGGGCTTGAATAGCAAAGTACTTTTGCGCTTCGGCTATTTCTGCTTTGCGAGAATCACCATTCTGAGCAATCAAATAACAGGCAAACCGAGATAAATGATAATCTTCAACAACCTGCACAGCACCCTTGCCACCCTTGATCGGTTTGCCGGCGCCGGCAAAGTGATAATCTGGATTATTACCTGACTGAGTACAGGCTGTTACCGCTCTCTTTACCGTATCTTCAAATCGCCGCCATTGCTTATACCCAAGGGCAGGTTGAAGTTCGCGGGCACTCCAATATTCAGCCCCGTGTTCGTTTTGTTCTTTTAGTTCCTCAAAAGAGCGAGTGCCTTTTACCGGTAAAGTCTTTTTTGTCATTATGCCCCCATTTTTTTGATGCCATAAAATAGCAAGCAGTTAATTTATTGAGGAAATCTGGTTGCTTTTACCACTGCTTTTAAACAAAAAAACGCCTCATCAGAATGCCCTGACAGGCGGTTATCAATTATCCAAATTATTTTAACCAGACAGAACATGATACCCCTCCAAGTTAAATCATTAATAATATAGGATGTTTTGGCCTGTATGTAAATACAGATCAGATGAGGGGGATTATGGGGATTTGCGCCAGAAATTTTTTCAACAGTGGAATATATTTCTCCGGCTCAATCAGGAACGAATCATGGCCGTAATCGGAATCGATGAGATGATAATCAACCGGCTTGTTCTGCCGCTGTAGTTCCGTCACCAATTCTTCGGTCTGGTGGGGTGGATAGAGCCAGTCAGAGGTGAAGGCGAACCAGAGGGATTGACAGCTGATCCTCTCCAGCGCTTCGCTGATTGAATCAAAGTTCCAGGCAACATCATAGAGATCGAGAGCTTTTGCCAGATAGAGAAATGAGTTGGTATCGAACTGATCGACAAAGTTCTTACCATTGTAGTCAAGGTAACGCTCAATTTCAAACTTGCCAAAAAAGTCAAACATCCCGTCACGGACAGAAAAGCGGCGCTCAAATTTTAACTGCATCGATTTGTCCGACAAGAATGAAATATGTCCCACCGCCCGTGCCAGAGCTAAGCCATCTGCCGGGGGGTGTTCCAGTTGGTAATTCCCTTTTTTAAACAATGGATCGTTGAAGATTGCCTGCCGCGCCAAGGCGTTCAAAGCTATGGCCATGGGAGATGTGCGTCCGGTTCCGGCAATCGGGACAATCGAACGAACCATCTCCGGGAAATGGATTGCCCACTCGATAGCCTGCATCGCTCCCATGGAACCGCCAACGATGGAGAGCAATGAGCTGATTCCCAGATGGTCGAGAAGCAGTTTTTGTGCGCGAACCATGTCGCGGACCATCAGCACGGGAAAGCTGAGGCGGTAAGGGCGGTTGGTACGTGGGTTAATGCTGGTTGGTCCGGTAGAACCGTTGCAGGAGCCGATGGTGTTACTACAGAGGACAAAGTAGCGATCGGTGTCGAGAACTTTTCCCGGGCCAATCATGTTGTCCCACCAGCCGGGTTTTCGATCTTCTTCAGAATGGAGTCCGGCAGCGTGGGCGTTACCGGTCCAGGCATGGGCGACCAGAATTACGTTCGATGCGTCGTCGTTCAGTTCGCCATAGGTTTCATAGGCCAGGGTCAGAGGACCCAGCAGGCGACCACTTTCGAGGCGCAGTTCGACATCGAAATCTACATATTTGGTAGTGACAATGCCGATGCTGTTATCCACGCCAGATTCCCCATGAACAAAAGTGACAATAAAAAGTGTCGCAAGGGGACTGACCTCAGGTCTGTCCCCGGCTACGGGAGACAGAATTAAATTAAGTCCCCTACGCCCATCGCTTACGGTATTAAAAAAGCCCTTTCCGGTTTCAGGAAAGGGCCTTGTGGATACTGTGATCAACCGTGTATCTCAGGACCGTCCCCATCTGTCCCCGAGCCAATTTGACCACAGGGCAGGAATTGGCACCGACCATTTCCTTTTTGCTGCAAGAAATGTTGGTTGCCGTGGCTTCAAAGGGCCTTCTCCCTCCACCACTCTGGATAAAGACGTTGTTCTTTTCGCTTGTTGATCGACTCTAGCTTACCAACGGGAGGTTTGTCAATTTTTCCAGAAGTCAGGCAGCCGTTAGCTTTCCCCTTTTTTCCGATTGATTAAAAAAATAGCACGGCTGTTTATTTTTTCAGCAGTCGGAGGGCAGGGTTTTATCTAAACCCGCTTGAATCCTTGTTTTCCCTCACGGCACGACAATTGAATATCCAGCTGATAGATCTAACAATTGGTATTGGTCGCAGCTATTTGATGAGGAGGTCAGATTGATGGAAACGTCACTTTTAGCACTACGGCACGGTGGGGATGTTCTGTTTCTTTTGCTGGGTGCAATCATGGTGTTTGCCATGCATGCAGGGTTTGCTTTTCTGGAAGTGGGAACGGTTCGACAGAAAAACCAGGTGAATGCTTTTGTTAAAATTCTTTCTGACTGGTCGGTATCGACAGTTGTCTATTTTCTGATCGGTTACCCGATTGCTTACGGAATCCATTTTTATACGTCTGCTGCTGGATTGCTGGGTGATGATCAGGGTTTAGGATTGGTCCGGTTTTTTTTCCTTCTTTGCTTTGCCGCTTGTATCCCGGCGATTATTTCTGGTGGAATTGCTGAACGGGCTAAATTCTGGCCACAGGTTGTGGCCGGGGCAATCTTTGTCGGGATCTCCTACCCGCTGTTTGAATCTTTGATCTGGGGGCAAAATAGTGCTGGCCTGCAGGGGTTTTTCGAATCAACATTCGGGGCTCCATTTCACGATTTTGCCGGTAGCGTGGTGGTTCATTCCATCGGCGGCTGGCTGGCACTACCCGCTATTCTTATCCTGGGGCCACGGATGGGGCGTTTCGTGCGGGGTAAAAGTCGGGCGATTCCGGTCAGCAATATCCCCTTTCTGGCTTTGGGGAGCTGGATCCTGGCGATTGGCTGGTTTGGTTTTAATGTTATGAGCGCTCAATCTATCGAGGGTATTTCCGGGTTGGTTGCGGTCAATTCTCTGTTGGCGATGGTTGGTGGCGTGTTGTTTGCTTTAGTTGCCAGTAACAATGACCCGGGGTTTGTCCATAACGGCGCGTTGGCCGGGCTGATTGCCATTTGTGCTGGCTCCGACTTGATGCATCCGATTGGTGCTTTTTTTGTTGGTGGGATTGGTTCGCTGATTTTTGTTTATGGGTTTCAGTTTGAACAGGAAAAATTGAAAATTGATGATGTCCTCGGGGTCTGGCCCCTCCATGGAGTTGTTGGCTCCTGGGGAGGAATTGCTGCCGGTATTTTTGGTTCAAGTGCTCTGGGTGGATTGGGCGGCGTATCTTTAATGGCTCAATTGATTGGCACTCTACTGGCGGTTGTCTATGCTCTGGTGACCAGTTATGTGGTTTATACCGCGATAGATAAAATAAGTGGATTCCGGTTGAATGAAGAGCAGGAGTTTGCCGGTGCCGATTTAACAGTGCATCACGTCAATGCCTATCCGGAGGAAAATCTTAAGTAAAATTAATCGATAGATCCATTTGACGGCTAGCCATGGCGTAGTAAAATAGATTAGGAGGCTGTCGGACTACCCATGAACTGTCTGCAAATCCGTTTGTTGGCTCAGTTCTCAACCCTCCAAATTTTCGCTTCAGTCCGTATAGTCCGACTGACTCCTAGAGACTGGTTATTTTACAGGGGACGGTGGCAGTCTCCTGCCTTGCCCTGGATATCCTAATCCCTCCTGGAATCCAGGGTTTTTTTGTGCCGAATCTCCAGAAACTATAAAAGGGGTACCAGATTAAGCCGGCACCCCTTTTATTCAGTTTTTAAGTGGTTTGTTTTTCAGCAGTTGCAGGTTTTCTTGCTCAGCAGTTGCAGGTTTTCTTTTTCACGCCGTACCAGATCCGCAACACTGTAGCTTTTAAGAACTTTGGCCATTTCATGCTGTGCTTCGTGCCAGACTTCATGGGCGGAGCAGAAAGAATCACGTTGGCAGAAATCGGCATCAATCAGGCAATGGTTTAATTTTAACTGCCCTTCTTCGGCTTCAAGAATATCCAGCATGGTGATTTCACCCGGGTCTTTAGCGAGGAGAAAGCCGCCACCAACACCCCGCTGTGAATTGACAATTCCAGCCTTAATCAGGGGCTGAAAAATCTTTGTCAGAAATGCCGGAGTTACATCTTGAGTGCGGCAAATATCCTTTTTTAAGACAATACTGTCCTTTGGCTGCTGAGCTAAAAAAATAATCGCTCTGACTGCGTACTCTGTTGCTCTTGTTATGACCACTCTGACCTCCTAAAAGATAACTTTAAGAGTTATGAATACACTGAACGGAAATGGTTGTCAATGGGCTCTTTTGTAAAGATTGAATAGGCCGGGCGCTTGACAGTTGATTGTTCCGGTTGCATCATCTGCGGCAATGGATAATTTTTTGCGAGACCAAAGAATGAATCAGCAGCAGCAGAATCAAACGGTTGTCCCGGTCATCGGCCGCTTTGCCCCCAGCCCCACAGGACCCCTCCATTTTGGAACTCTGCTGGCGGCACTGGGGAGCTATCTATTGGCTAAATGTTCAGGTGGCCGTTGGTTGCTTCGAATTGAAGATCTTGACCCGCCGCGGGTTGTTCCGGGGGCCGCTGAGACGATGCTGAGACTACTGGAGCAGTTAGGTTTTGAGTGGGATGGTGAGATTGTCTATCAGAGTCAACGTTACGCCCGTTATCAACAGATTTTGGGGCAGCTGGATCAGGATGGGCGGGTTTTTGATTGTAGTTGTACCCGCCGGGAAATTTTAGCCAGTGCTCCACATTCAGGTGAAGAGGGTCCGGTCTACCCCGGGACGTGTCGAGGTGGAGCGCGGGGAAAGCGTAGCGAGCGGGCGATTCGATTGCGGGTTGCCGATGAGGATATCAGCTATCGTGATGGCGTCTTCGGGCTGCAGAAGCAAAATCTGGCAGAGGAGGTTGGAGATTTTATCCTCCATCGGGTCGATGGTCTGTTTGCTTATCAGTTGGCGGTCGTTGTAGATGATATTGATACCGGGATTACCCAGGTGGTTCGTGGGGCCGATTTGCTCTCTTCAACTCCGCGACAGATCTATCTTTATCAATGCCTGAAGGTTGCTCTTCCCGAATATTTCCACCTGCCGCTGGCTTTTGGAGACAATGGCAAGAAATTGAGCAAGAGGAACGGAGATATCGGTTTGGTTACGGTTGAAAATGGTTCTGCTATGGTTTGGCGGGCGCTGGAATTTTTGGGCCAGTCACCACCGGAAGAATTGTTTCATGCGACTCCGGGCGAGTTGCTTTGCTGGGGGCGGAACAACTTTCAAGCGGCAACAATCCCGGCAGAGAACCGTCAAGTGAGATTCTAAACCTTTCGTATCGGGAGTTCTTCTGTTACATTTAGTTATGACATAAAAAGTCCACTCTTAGCGGTATAATGCTTTTTCAGGAGGTTTGAGATGAAAAAAATGTTGGGATTTTTATTTTTAATTGTGTTACTGGCGGGTTGCAGCAGTGGAACGTTTCAGGTGCCGAAAAAAGAATATCAAACCCGGGTCCAGGTGTTGGGAGTTCTCCCCTTGTTGGTTGATTATAATAGCCCATTGGAATATCCCCAGAAAGATAACTTGTTCAATATCCTGGCGAGTTCAGCGAGCGGTAAACACGAATTTCTGATGCAACAGTTGAAAGAAGAGAAGGGTTATTTTGATGTCCGGTCACTCTCAATCAGTCCTGAACTTACAGCTCTTTCCCTTTTAAGTGCTGGCAGCCCTCATGATGAATCCGGCTGGCCACAAGGTTACACTTTTGATGCTGCCACTGTAGCTGAAATGGCTCGACAGAATGTGCTTGATGCGGTTCTGGTTGTGGTATTTTCCGGTGAACAGGTGAATGAAACCCGGCGATCAAGGACTAAACTTGAAACTTTGCAAACCCGCTACAGCCAAGTCCTGGCAACTGTGGCTGTCATTGATCGCGAAGGGCAAATTCTGTGGACGCTGGCGGGGGAGGATAGTTTCCAGGCGTTGCCTCTGCAATATCCCGACTTTGACGAGGCATATTATAATAAAACTGACCTTGTGCGGGTCAAAAATATCAGCTTATCCGGGGTAGAACGGGCCTTGGATGAAGCTTCCAGCAAAGATGGTGAAGCGGTTCTGCCCAAAATGTACAAAAAACTATTTAAGGAGATCTCTGCGGGAATCAGCCCCGGTGTGTTCGGTGGCTTGAACTGACGCTGTCGAAGCGATCCTCACTGAATTGTTATTATCCTGCCAATTTGTAATAAAAATCAGCTGTCTTTATTTCCCCGCAGTTTACTGCGGGGAAGCTTATCTGGGAGGCTGTCGGACACTCCACGAACTGGCTGCAAATCCGTTTGTTTGGACCATTTTTCAGCTCCTTTTTGCCCCATAGCTATGGCTATGAGCCTGCAAACGAGCTAAAAACTGTTCTCAAACCTCCAAATTTTCGCTTCAGTCCGTATCGTCCGACAGTCTCCTAGCAGGCTGTTGAAAAACTA
>JAGGWI010000277.1 GCA_021157505.1 Desulfuromusa sp.
CTAATATGGATCCGACCCAGGCGAAGATCATGTTGATGATGCCGGTTGTTTTTACCTTCATGTTTCTTAACTTTCCTTCCGGGCTGGTTCTTTACTGGTTGACTAATAACCTTCTCACCATCCTCCAACAGTATCTCATCAAGCGTAAGAAGGTCTGATGCCATAGGTGGCGTTGATGAATACGGTCGACACAATTATTGCCCCTGCAACACCACCCGGTGAGGGTGGTGTTGCAATAATTCGTATTTCCGGTACCGATGCCCTGTCGGCACTGTTGTGTTATTTTAAGCCTACCGCTGCCGTCCTCCCACTTGTGTCACATCAACTTTATCATGGGTTGTTGAGGGATCCCTCTGGTTGTGTCGTCGATGAGGTGATGGCGGTCCATATGGTTGCTCCCCACACCTATACTCGTGATGATGTTGTTGAAATCCAGTGTCATGGTGGTCAGCAGGTGGTCAGGGCGATTCTCAATCTTTACCAGTCTCAAGGGATCCGCCTGGCAGAGCCGGGAGAATTTACCTACCGCGCATATATGAATGGCCGTCTCGACCTATCTCAAGCCGAGGCCGTCTCCAGTCTTATTCACGCCAAAACAGACTCTTCACGCAAACTGGCCCTGACACAAATTGACGGCTCCTTGAGTCGTGAAATCTATTCATTTACCGCTTCCCTGAAGAAAGCGCTGGTTTTAACCGAGGCGTGGATAGATTTTCCAGAGGAAAACTTGCCGGTAGAAGATCTCGCTCTAATCGCCCGCTCTGTTACCGATGTAAAATCAAAAGCTTCAATAATAACAAGTAGTTATGATTGTGGTCGGGTTTTGTCAGAGGGTGCTTCAATCCTCCTTGTGGGCCAGCCGAATGTGGGTAAGAGTTCTTTATTAAATGCTCTCCTGGGTGAGGATCGGGCTATCGTTACTGCGGTTCCGGGAACAACGCGGGACCTCCTTGAGGAGGGGGTGACTATTGAGGGAATTCCGGTGCGACTGGTTGATACGGCGGGGTTGCATGACTCTTCTGATGTTGTTGAAGTTGAGGGTATAAGGCGAGCAGAAAAGAAACTTTCTCAGGCTGATCTGGTTTTACTGGTTGTTGATGGGAGTAAAGATTTAGATGAGCTGGATGATTATGTTTATCAGCAGTGCGCCAACCTTCCAGCTTTTTTGATTTTGACAAAAGCAGATATTACAACGGTTGTTGATGGTCCGTCTTTTTGTGATTTTCCTGCATACCAGGTATCTTCAAAAACCGGTGAGGGTTTGGACCAGTTGCGTCGCGCGATCTCTTCTTTTCTGGTGGGAGACTATCTCTCTTCATCTGAATCGGTTATGTTGACAGAGCGGCGCCATCATGAGGCTTTACTTTTCTGCGTTGAGAGTCTGGGGCGGGCAGAGTCTTTTTTGGATGATAGCTCTTCCCTGGAATTGTTGGCGTTGGAGCTTCGCGAATCTCTTTACCATTTAGGACAGATATCCGGTGAGACCACAACCGAGGCATTACTGGATGATATTTTTTCTGGGTTTTGTATTGGCAAGTAAATGTTTCACGTGAAACATTGAGGCACTTATTACAAGATGAGTAGTTACGGTAAGAATTATCAGGTTATTGTTGTTGGTGCTGGACACGCTGGTTGTGAGGCGGCGTTGGCGGCGGCACGAATGGGCTGCACCACACTGTTGTTGACGATCGGGTTGGATACGGTTGCGCAGATGTCCTGTAACCCTTCCATTGGTGGGTTAGCGAAGGGACACCTTGTCCATGAGATTGATGCAATGGGTGGGGAAATGGGTTTGAATATCGACGCAACAGGGATTCAGTTTCGTCGCCTCAACACCCGTAAGGGGCCAGCTGTGCGGGCGGGTAGGGCACAGGCCGACAGGATGGCCTACAGTGCGCGAATGAAAAATGTGATCGAACGGGAACCATTGCTTGATTTAAAGCAGGGTTTAGTTGATGAGTTGCTGGTACGGAGAAATCGTATTGTTGGGGTTGGAACCCGTGAGGGGATCACCTTTTCGGGTAAGACAGTTGTGCTGACAACTGGAACTTTTATGCGTGGCTTGATCCATATCGGCTTGAACCACTATGCCGGTGGGCGTGCTGGAGAGCCATCTGCTGAAGGAATTTCTGCTTCATTGGGTTCTTTTGGTTTGCGTGTCGGTCGATTGAAAACCGGCACACCGGCCAGATTGTCGTCCCGCTCAATCGATTTTTCAAAGTTGGAAAGGCAACCTGGAGACAAGGTGATAAAGCCGTTTTCTTTCTTGACCGATAAAATAGAGAGGCCGCAGGTTGACTGTTATATTGCCGAAACAAATGAAAGAACCCACCAGATAATTCGCGCTGGTCTGGATCGCTCACCGTTGTTTTCGGGTGTGATTGAGGGGGTTGGCCCACGCTACTGCCCCTCAATTGAGGATAAGGTGGTTCGCTTTGCCGACAAAAAAAGCCACCAATCCTTCCTTGAGCCAGAGGGGATTCGTGGCAGTGAAATGTACCCCAGTGGACTGTCCACCTCATTACCAGCGGATGTGCAGTTAGCTTACTTTCGTTCGATGATAGGGTTTGAACAAGTAGAGATAATGCGGCCCGGTTATGCAATTGAATATGATTTTGTTGAACCGATGCAATTACATGCGAGCTTGGAGACCAGGGCTGTTGCGGGCTTATTTCATGCGGGTCAGATCAATGGTACTTCGGGATATGAAGAGGCCGCAGGGCAGGGGTTGCTTGCAGGGATAAATGCCGCGCATCAATGCACAGACAAGGAGCCGGTAATTATTGGTCGGGATGAGGGTTACCTTGGGGTGATGGTCGATGATTTGATAACTCAACCGACGACAGATCCTTACCGGATGTTTACTTCCCGATCAGAATATCGATTGCTGCTGCGTGAAGATAATGCTGATCAGAGATTAACAGAACTCGGACGTAAGATTGGGCTGGTGAGCGATGTGCGATGGGAGAAATATCTTGCTAAGCAGGAACAGGTTACTGCCGCCACCCAAATTATAGAGACTAAAAGTGTAACATCTTCCGATCGCAGGATTGTAGAAAAACTTGAATTAGGTGAGCTGAAGAGTGGTTTGAGTTTGAAGCAGTTGTTGCGGCGCCCGGAAATCAGTATCAAGCAGCTGGAAGAAATATTTCCAGAGTTGGGGCCTTTTTCGGCACAAGCGCTTGAACAGGTAGAGATTGCGGTAAAGTATGAAGGTTATATCAAGCGGCAGCTTGAGCAGGTTGCAAGGTTTCGAGAGCAAGAAGATGTAAAAATTCCCACCAATATTGACTATGCATTGATTCCAAGTATCTCTACGGAGGTTCGCGAAAAGCTCAAGAAAATCCAACCTATAAGTCTTGGCCATGCGAGCAGAATACAGGGTGTGACCCCGGCAGCAATCGCAGTTATCCAGATTTACCTACGTAAGAAGTCTCATGTCTGACCGTTTTATCGAGGGGTTATCACGGCTTGGGCTGCAGTTATCTGAACAAACCATCAAAAAAGAGATCTATTTTCTGGATGAATTGCTGCGCTGGAATCAGCGTATTAATCTTACCTCAATCAGAAATCGTGACGAGGCGATAGAGAAACATCTGCTTGATTCACTCCTGTTGCTGCCACACCTGCACGCTGCGCAGAATATTATTGATATGGGTTCCGGTGGGGGGTTGCCAGGAATTCCACTGGCGATTGCCCTCTCCGCTCTACAGGTTGTGTCGGTCGACAGTGTCGGCAAGAAGATAAATTTTCAAAAACATATCAAACGGTTGTTGCAATTGGACAACCTGACCGTGGTGCAATCAAGAATTGAAGATCTGGAGCCGGTTGCCCTTGACCAAGAAAAATATGACCTGATAGTGAGCCGTGCCTTTTCATCCCTGGAGACGTCGCTTTGCTGTGCCGACCCATGGTTGAAATCGGGGGGACGGCTGTTGGTTATGAAGGGTCCTGAGGGTCGAAATGAATTGAAAGCAGCGAGAGCAACAATAGAGAGTTTGGGTTTTACTGATCCGACGGTTTTGACCTACAGCCTCCCATTTTCTCGGGCTGAGAGACAGCTTGTCGTTCTGAAGAAATACTAACCAGAGATTTTTTGCCCACAATAAGAGCTGAATTTAACCTGAGGATATGATATTCTCTCTGCTTTGTGTCGCTTTCTCAATACTATGGACGAATAGTTGGTACAGATGAATAAAGGAGCTCCATAAGTGGCAAAGATTATAGCTATTGCAAATCAGAAGGGCGGGGTTGGTAAAACCACGACAGCTGTCAATCTGGCGGCATCTTTAGCGGTTGCGGAAAAGAAAACATTATTGATTGATATGGATCCCCAGGCGAATGCATGTAGTGGCCTTGGGATTGATAAAACAGTAGTAATTTCAACTATTTATAATGTTTTATTGGGCGAGGAAGAGGCTCAGGATATATTACAGAAGACGGCTCTGGAATATCTGGATGTGTTGCCGTCCAATACCGATTTAATCGGTGCCGAAATTGAGCTGATTGGCAAAAATGATCGAGAAAAACAGCTGAAGTTTGCAATCGAGACATTGGTTGAAAACTACGAATACGTGATTATTGATTGCCCACCGTCGCTCAGCTTGTTGACTGTCAATGCCTTGTCGGCGGCCGACTCAGTGTTGGTTCCTTTGCAGTGTGAGTTTTATGCTATGGAGGGGCTCGGTCAGTTATTGCAGACCGTCCGTCTGGTTCAGCAGGAATTAAATCCAGAACTTGATATCAATGGAATATTACTGACCATGTTTGATGGCCGCAACAATCTTTGTCATCAGGTCAGTGATGAGATCAGAGCACATTTTGGTGATAAGGTTTTTCGCGTAGTTGTTCCACGAAATGTCAGACTTTCGGAGGCGCCAAGTTATGGACAGCCGGTGTTGATGTACGATATCGCCTCACGAGGGGCACAGGCCTATATGGATCTTGCTCAGGAAGTTCTGGCGGGAGGGGCTCATGGCTAAGTTGAAACGACCCGCTCTGGGGAAGGGCATTGGTGCCCTGTTAAATTCTGCTGCTCAGGAAGGGGGAAAAAAATATTTCTCCTGTCCGATTGAAGACCTGAAACCGCACAGCCGGCAACCGCGCAAAGCCTTTGATGACAGTAAGATGGCTGAATTGACTGCATCAATAGTGGAGAAGGGGATTATCCAACCTTTGGTGGTGCGACGCCAGGATGATTACTATCAAATCATCGCTGGTGAAAGGCGCTGGCGAGCGGCACAAAAAGCCGGGCTGGACCGTGTTCCGGTTGTTATCCAGGATGTTTCTGAAGATTGGGCGATGGAGATAGCGTTGATAGAAAATATTCAACGGGAAGATCTCAACCCCCTGGAAGAAGCGGAAGCTTACCGCTATTTAATGGACAGCTTCGATCTGCTTCAGGAGGAAGTTGCAACCCGGGTTGGTAAGGATCGATCGACTATAGCCAACGCTTTAAGGTTGCTGCGGTTGCCGGAAAAGGTCAAAAATGATCTTATTGAAAACCGTCTGAGTATGGGACATGCCAGGGCACTTTTAGCTCTTGAGCAGGAAGAAGATATTATCGAAGCGAGCCAGGAAATTATCAGAAAAAAATTATCGGTTCGGGAAACAGAAAAACTGATTAAAAAAATCAAAAGTATGTTTGGTGTAAAAGTGCCCAAACCGGTTGTCGCAAAGTCGGTCGATCCGAATTTGCTTGCCCTTGAAAACAGCCTCCAGGAGCGGTTTGGTACCCAGGTAAAACTGTTATCAAAAGGGCAGGGGGGGCGGATAGAAATCAGCTACCATGATCAGGAGGAATTAAGTAGAATTCTGGATTTACTCGGCACCTGATATTGCAACAATAACTTTAAATGGAAAGTGGTGAACAGTATGTTTAGTAATAACAAACAGGAGCAGACCAAAATGAAAAAGCCGATAGCGATCGACAAAGCAGACATCAAAGCTTTTCTCGGACCGGGAAGTAAGTTTGAAGGGAAACTGAGTTTTGATGAAATGGTTCGTCTCGATGGGGTTTTTACTGGCGAGATAGAGTCGAGTGATACCTTGATTGTTGGTGAATCTGCCAGGATAGAAGGGAGTATCCATGTTGGGGCGTTAATTCTCAGTGGGAATTTTAAAGGAGATATTAAAGCGACCATGATGGTGGATTTGAGGGCACCGGCACGGGTCGAGGGAAGCATTGAAGCGCCATCGGTAAAGATGGATGAAAAGGTTATTTTTAATGGCCAGATTAAGATGTCAGAACCGATCAAAGAGGCGCTGAATGTAGAATCAATCAATGGGGGAAAAGTAGCTAATAAATAGTTTAAATACAAATGGTTAACCCCATCTAAAATATAGAACTAAAGAGGCCAAATGCTTGACATCGGGTTCTGAATCGTGATAGCTATTCGTTCCTTAATCAAAACCCGATGTTTTAAATCAAGTTTATACTCGATATCTGCATATTAATTTATCGGAAACACCATCCAAAGAGGTAACTTAGGTGATAAGCGTTGACTGGACCCTTGGTCTGCAGTTCCTTAACTTCATGATTCTCCTGCTCATACTTAATAAACTCCTCTATCGGCCACTCAAGAAAATTATGGCTGAGCGGAACGAGACGATCACCGGTTTACATGCCGGGGCGAAGGATCTGGAAGCGAGCATTGATGAAAAAATGCAACGTTATCAGCAACAACTCAGTGATGCCAAGTCTCAAGCTAATGAAGAGCGGAATGCATTAAAAAAAGCTGCCAGTGAAGAAGAGGCAAAATTACTTGCAGAAGCCCATGGGAAAGCCATCTCCCGGTTGGCAGCGATCAAAACTCAAGTTGCCACTGAAGCGGGAGCCGCCAGCAAAACTTTGAAAATCGAAGCAAAATCACTGGCGAAGCAGATTACTACAAAAATTCTTGATCGGGAATTGGCTTAAGGCAGGGAAGGTACAATAAATATGCACAGACAAATCAAAGCCGTTCTTTTATCGCTTCTTCTTGTTGGACTCATCAGTGGGATCTCCTTTGCCTCTGGTGGTGGTCATGAGGTTGCAAGTGGCGTTCTGCTGAAGGATTTTCTCTATCGGATCTTTAATTTTGCATTTGTCATCGCTATCCTGGTTTATTTTTTAGCAAAACCGATAAAAAAAGGGCTGGCTGGACGGCGGGAAGAGATTAAAGAAACTCTCGCTGAAGCGAAACGGATCAAGGAAGAAGCTGAAGCTAAATTTTCTGAGTACGATCGCAAGTTAGCTCAAGCGACCGAAGAAATTGCAAAAATCAGTGATTCTATCCGCCGTGAGGGGGAATTAGAAAAAATAAAGATTATTGAAAGTGCAAAACTTATGGCCGCAAAAATCGAGCAGGAGGCAGGGAACGCAGCTGAGCTTGAAGTGGCCAAGGCGCGAACGGAGCTTCAACGTGAAGCAGTTCAATTGGCAGTTGGTATTGCCGAAGAGCTGTTGAAGAAGAACTTCACCAAAGAAGACGATACCCGTTTGATCGACGAGTATATGCAGAAGGTGGGAGAGTTACATTGAGTAACAGTGCGATTTCAATAAGGTATGCCAAGGCATTGTTGAGTATTGCTTCTGAGAAGAAGCAAGTTGAACAATATGCTGAAGAGTTGGCTGGAGTTGCTGCCGTCATGGAGAGGGAGGATCTGCTCCGTTTGTTGCTCGACAGCCCAACCTTTCCGTTGCAAAAGAAAACTGCAATCATGCATGACATCGTGGAGCATCTCGGTTTGAACAGTGGGATGCGTAACTTCCTCGACCTTTTGCTGGAAAAAAGACGGATCGCATATTTACAGCAAATCGATGTTAATTACCGCAAGTTTGCCGACGAACTCTCGGGAATCGTCCGGGCAAAGATCAAAGCAGCAAATAAATTGACCAAAAAACGGGCAGAAAACATCCAAAAAGGTCTGGAAAAACAGACGGGTAAACAGGTCATTCTGAGTGTGGAAGTAGATAAAGCGCTAATCGGTGGTCTACAGGCCGAGATGGGCGGTAAGCTTTTTGACGGTAGTGTGAAAACCCAGCTGAAACGGATTGCAGATACCTTAGCAAAGGGGTAACAAAAGATTATGGAAATTAGAGCAGAAGAAATCAGCGCGATTATCAAGAGGCAGATTGAAGACTTCGGTCGCGAAGTAGAGGTCAGTGAAACCGGTACTATCATCTCCGTTGGTGACGGTATTGCCCGTATTCATGGTCTCGATAAGGCCATGTCCGGTGAGCTCCTGGAGTTTCCCGGGGGGGTCATGGGGATGGTTCTCAACCTCGAAGAAGATAATGTCGGTGCCGCAATCCTTGGTGAAGCTGAGCATATTAAGGAAGGTGATCTGGTCAAACGAACAGAACAGATTGTTCGGGTTCCCGTTGGCGATGCTTTGGTTGGTCGGGTTGTTAATGGTATCGGGATTCCAATTGATGGTAAGGGTGATATCAAGACCGAAACCTACAGTCATGTCGAAATTAAGGCGCCCGGTATTGTTGCTCGTAAGTCAGTTCATGAACCGATGCAAACCGGCTTGAAAGCTATTGATGCCATGGTTCCGATTGGTCGTGGTCAGCGGGAACTGATCATTGGTGACCGTCAGACCGGTAAGACCGCTGTCGCAATCGACACTATTATCAACCAAAAAGGTAATGGCGTTATCTGTATCTATGTTGCCATTGGTCAGAAGCGTTCGACCGTCGCTCAGGTGGTTGATAAACTCCGCCAGCATGGTGCAATGGATTATACCATCGTCGTGGCAGCAACGGCTTCTGAGCCGGCACCACTTCAATTTATTTCCCCCTACACCGGGGTCACCATGGGTGAGTTCTTCCGTGATAACGGCAAACATGCTCTGATCGTTTATGATGATCTTTCCAAGCAGTCGGTTGCTTATCGTCAGCTCTCACTGTTGTTGCGTCGGCCACCGGGCCGCGAAGCGTTCCCTGGCGATGTATTCTATATTCATAGCCGGTTGCTTGAGCGTGCGGCCAAGTTAAGTGACGCTGAAGGGGCTGGCTCTTTGACCGCCTTACCAATCATAGAAACTCAGGCCGGTGATGTCTCTGCTTATATCCCGACCAATGTTATCTCGATTACTGATGGTCAGATTTTCCTGGAGACAGACCTGTTCTACTCCGGTGTCCGCCCAGCGATCAACGTTGGTTTGTCAGTTTCACGGGTTGGTGGCGCAGCACAGGTCAAAGCGATGAAGCAGGTGGCCGGTACTCTCCGTCTGGCTCTGGCTCAGTATCGTGAGATGGCAGCTTTTGCCCAGTTTGGTTCAGATTTGGATGCGACAACGCAGGCACAGCTGAATCGAGGGGCTCGTCTGGTTGAAATCCTCAAACAGGGTCAATACAAGCCACTTCCGGTTGCCGTTCAGGTTCTAGCTATCTATGCGGCTAATAATGGCTATATTGACAAATATCCAACCACCTCTGTGTTGAAGTATGAAGCTGAAATGCTTGCATTTATGGATGCTCAACATGCTGATATTGTTAAAGATTTGACCACAAAGAATGCTATCGATGATGATCTTGAGGGTCGCATCAAGTCCGCTCTTGAAGAGTTCGATGGTCAGTTTGTAGCCTGATTCAATAAAGGTTTGGACACATGCCAAGTCTGAAAGACATAAAAAAACGGATCAGCTCGGTTAAAAGTACCCAGCAGATCACCAAAGCGATGAAGATGGTTGCTGCGGCCAAGCTACGCAAGGCCCAGGAAGCCGCTGTCTCTGCTCGCCCCTATGCGGAAAAACTGCAAGCGGTGATGTCAAATCTGGCTCAACGTGAAGAAGCTGACAGTCATCCGCTGTTAAGTCAGCGCGGAACCGGACGAGCTTTGATCGTATTGATGACGGCAGACCGTGGCCTTTGTGGCGGTTTCAATGCCTCCGTTTCAAAAGAGGCCGAGCGCCTCATTCGGCAGAATGAGCAAGGGTTTGACGCTATCGACCTGATGATCATTGGTCGCAAGGGGCGTGATTTTCTCAAAAGCCGGGTTGGAGATAACATCACCAAGGTTTATGAAAATATCACCGCTGACGCGACCTATAAGACGGCTCAATTGATAGGTCAAGAGGTTGTCGATGCTTACAGTGAAGAGAAGTATGATGCTGTTTATGTTATCTACAACGCCTTCCAGAGCGCTATTGTTCAGATTGTTACCGTTGAGCAGGTGTTACCGATTCAGCCTCAAGGGAGTGAGTCGGTCAAGGAAGATGCGGTCGACTATATCTATGAACCGAATCGGGGAGAGGTTCTTTCCCAAATACTGCCAAAAATGGTTGAAGTGCAGCTTTTCCGTGGACTTCTTGAATCAAATGCTTCAGAGCAGGGGGCGCGGATGTCATCGATGGATAGCGCCAGCCGGAATGCTGCTGAAATGATTGATAAATTAACCTTGCAGTATAACCGGGCTCGCCAAGCGGCAATCACCAAAGAGTTGATGGAAATCATCTCTGGAGCCGAATCAATTAAATAGTAATAAATTTCAGCCATACAAAAGCTTATCCCGTCGGATAAGGAGGAAAGGTTTGATGATGAATAAGGGAAAGATCACACAGGTTATAGGTCCTGTTGTCGATGTGCAGTTCGAACCTGGTAAGCTACCAGAGATTTTCTATGCGATTAAGATGACCAACCCTTCACTGGGTGAAGGTGAATGGAATCTGGTTTGCGAGGTTGCTCAACATTTGGGTGAGAACACTGTACGAACTGTTGCCATGGACTCTACTGACGGCCTGGTACGTGGTCAGGACGTGATTGATACTGGCAAACAAATCCAGATGCCGGTTGGCCCCAAAACTCTCGGACGGATTATGAATGTCATTGGTGAACCAGTTGATGAAGCTGGTCCGATTGGTTCAGATATCGCTTGGGAGATTCATCGTCCGACACCTGATTTTGTTAGTTTATCCACCAAGGTTGAGGCATTTGAAACTGGGATCAAGGTGGTTGACTTGCTAGCTCCTTACTCTCGAGGTGGTAAAATTGGTCTGTTTGGTGGTGCCGGTGTTGGTAAAACGGTTTTGATCATGGAGCTGATTAATAATATTGCTCAGCAGCACGGCGGTTTTTCGGTTTTTGCCGGGGTTGGCGAGCGAACTCGTGAGGGCAACGATCTCTGGGAAGAGATGAAAGAGTCAGGCGTTCTCGATAAGACTGCTCTGATCTATGGTCAGATGAATGAGCCTCCGGGAGCCCGTGCCCGGGTTGCACTGTCGGCACTGACCGTTGCGGAGTATTTCCGGGATGAAGAAGGTCAGGACGTTCTCCTGTTTATTGATAATATTTTCCGTTTTACTCAGGCGGGTTCCGAAGTTTCAGCCTTACTTGGTCGGATTCCTTCTGCGGTTGGGTATCAGCCAACTCTCTCCACCGAAATGGGTGAACTTCAGGAACGGATCGCTACCACCGATAAAGGTTCTATCACCTCGGTTCAGGCAATCTATGTTCCTGCTGATGACTTGACGGACCCGGCTCCAGCTACGGCTTTTGCTCACCTGGATGCAACCACTGTCCTTTCTCGTCAAATTGCCGAGCTGGGGATCTATCCAGCGGTTGACCCGCTCGATTCAACCAGTCGGATCCTTGATCCGCAGGTTATCGGTGAGGTGCACTATAAGGTTGCCCGGGATGTTCAGTTTGTTCTGCAGCGCTACAAGGATCTCCAGGATATCATTGCGATCCTCGGGATGGATGAGCTTTCTGAGGACGACAGGCTGGTTGTTGCCCGTGCCCGGAAGATTCAGCGTTTTCTCTCTCAGCCGTTCCACGTAGCTGAGGTTTTCACCGGTGCCCCCGGTAAATATGTTGAGTTGAAGGACACCATCAAGGGTTTCCAGGAAATTCTTGATGGTAAGCATGATGATCTGCCTGAGCAGGCTTTCTATCTTGTCGGTACCATTGAAGATGCAATTGAAAAAGGCAAGGAGTTGGCTGCCTGATCGCTTTGAAAGACTAGTGTCGTGTCATTCGTGAAATGTCGCGAATTTGCGCCGGAATTTTGAGTGCCAACAAGGCGTGATTTTCGCTGCATAGCCAAAGCTATACAGCAGAAGTCA
>JAGGWI010000223.1 GCA_021157505.1 Desulfuromusa sp.
AGATTAAACGGCTCGCCGATGGTCTGTTGAATAAACCGGTTCTGATCGAGGTGGCACGGCGGAATACTGCTGCCGAATCGGTCAAGCAGGTAGTTCATCATGTTGATAAAAAGCGCAAGCGTGAATTGCTCTCATTTTTGATCGGATCACGCAATTGGCAGCAGGTGCTGGTTTTTACCCGGACCAAACATGGGGCAAATCGCCTTTCACAGCAACTGGAGCGGGATGGTATCCGTTCCACCGCGATTCACGGTAACAAGAGTCAGGGGGCCCGAACCCGTGCTCTGGCCGATTTTAAACGGGGTGCGGTGCGAGTTCTGGTCGCAACCGACATTGCCGCCCGGGGTCTTGATATTGATCAGCTCCCCCATGTGGTCAATTTTGAACTTCCCAATATCTCCGAAGATTATATCCATCGGATTGGTCGAACCGGTCGAGCCGGGAATGATGGTGAGGCGGTTTCACTGGTCTGTGTCGATGAAAAAAAGTTATTGCGGGATATTGAGCGGTTGCTGAATCGTAAAATTAGTGTTGAAACGATGGCAGGATACGAACCTGATCCTTCTATTACGGCAGAGCCGATCAAGAATGGGAAGGGATCGCGTGGTTCCATGAGCCCGAGAAATAACCGCAAACAGGGAGGGCAGAGATCAGAGCGCTCCACCCGGACAAAAAATGGTCAGCGGAGGCGGGTCAATTCAGGTATGAATAGTTAGAACTAAATTTCTATTCTACTGAAGCATTAAGGAGGATACCAAAAGGTATCCTCCTTTTTTAATCAAGAGACGGCTCTTTTTCCTTGTGGATGTTGAGGTGATCAGTCACTGCAAAAGAGTTTGAATGTTGATAGCTTTCTTTACCCCCAGCTACGCAACTCGCAAAGGGAGAACTTCTTGCTGAATGGTCTCCATGCTTTTTTGCGCTACTTTCAAATCGTAGCTGGTTTGCAGGTTCAGCCAGAATTGTGCCGTGGTATTGAAGTATCTTGCCAGTCTGAGGGCGGTATCAACACTAACTCCGCGCTTCTCACGAACCACATCGTTGATCCGTGGAGCGGAAACACGCAAAGCGGTTGCTAGCGCGTTGGCACTCATACCCAAAGGCACAAGATACTCTTCCCGTATGATTTCGCCCGGGTGAATGGCTCTCATGTTGTTCATAAATTGTCCCTTTCAGTGATAATCGGTAATTTCAACTTCAGTTGGCTCGTCCAACCACACAAAACAGATGCGCCACTGCTTGTTAATTCTGATGCTGTGCTGACCAGATCGATCACCGCTCAGTTTTTCCAACTTGTTTCCAGGGGGAGAGCGCAAATCCAGCAGATTTCGACGTCTAATAAAGTTTACGTTTAGAAAATGTTGATCCAAGAACATTAAAGGTATTCTCAACAATAAACAACGCGTGATCGTCAGTGGTAAAGACAATTTCTTCAAGACGTTTGAGCTGGATATTGTTAATCACCACCATCAACACGGTTTTATTCTGCCCGTGATATGCCCCAGTTGCCGGCAACATCGTCATGCCGATTTTCAAATGGCTCATCACTTGATTGGCAATTTTTTTCGGTTGTTCTGAAATAATAAATGCCATTTTACGCTGACTGAACATCGACAAAGTATAGTTGATTGCCTGTGCGGCGATGAATACGGCGATGATTGATGCAATCACCAAATCGGGAGTCAGGAAGAAAAGACAGGCTGAATAGAGAATCAGATTAAAGCTGAAAGAGAATTTTCCAATCCCAAAATTGTATTTTTGATTCAGAATGATTGCCAGAACATCCGCCCCACCGTTTGAGCCGAGAGAGCGTAATACGATTCCACTGCCAAGGCCAAAAATTGCACCGAATGCAACAGCTGCGTAGAGTTCGTTTTCAATCGGAATATGGATATTAATGACTTGATATGACAGAGAAACAGTGATCATTGCCAATGCGCTGTACCAGAGAAAGCGGCGCGAGACAAACAGGTAGCCAAGAATGAACATGGGAATGTTGAGAAGCAGATAGATCAGGCCCGGATTAAGCCAGTCGGTCAGATAGAAGATCAAAGATGAAATACCAAACAACCCACCGGGAATAAACTGGTGCGGTGCTGCAATCCCCTTCAGCACAACAACCTGAACCAGTGAGCCAAAAATAATCAGTCCGCAGTTCCAAAAAACTGAATAGACGAGTTTATTTTTTTTATCAGCCATCGTTGTTATCCTTCCATCATGTGATAATCCCGAACCTGTTTGCTTGCAGCAGGAAAAGAGGCGGAATATTGAGCTTCAAGGGGGTCTGTGTCAATAGGAATAATAGAAAAAATAAATTTGTCCCCTTTTCGCTTTGGAGTTTGATCTGGATATGTTCGGATTATTGAGTATTTCCATTGCCTTGGCAATCGATGTTTGGCAAAAAAATAAGAAGAGATCACCGGGGGTATTTATCAACTATGAATTGGGCTGATCAGGATTTCTGATTTTGAAAATTTAAGAAGAGGATTAAGCAGAGCTGAGGTGGATATTTGATCTGTCCACCTCAGCTTGATTGATAACTCAAGAACTATATTTTCTGCCATTTTACCCGGTAGAGAATAACATAAAATACCGGGACCAAAATCAGGGTCAGGACTGTGGCGAAAGATAGCCCACCCATTACCGTCACCGCCAGACCC
>JAGGWI010000116.1 GCA_021157505.1 Desulfuromusa sp.
CACCAGTCGCGTGGCGAAGCTGTTGGCGGAAAAACAGCTGGATAGTTTTCTGCTGGCTTTACCACAGATCTCGATGAAGAAAGCTGATCTGGGCGACCGAATTCAAGCAATTGCTGAAGGGGTTTTGCTGGCAGATTATCGTTATGATCGCTATTTGCCCAAGGATAGACCGGGGCAACCGGTTGCCCTGAAGCAGGTTGAATTGTTGATTGCTGCCGGGGAGAGCACTGCCGTGGCGAAAGCTGCCGTAGTGGAAGCTGAAGCTATTATCTCTGGCGTCTGCTTTGCCCGTGATCTGGTCAATGCTCCGGGAAATTTGAAATCCCCCGAATATCTGGCGATGCAGGCGGTTGCCATGGCGGAACAGGTTGGGATCCGTGCCAAACTGCTGGATCGTCGGGAACTGGAGCGGCAGGGGTTTGGTGCCTTACTCGGTGTTGCTCAGGGGAGCGCGCAGCAGCCGTATCTGATTGTCCTGGAATATCGGGGTGGAAATGAGGCCGATCAGCCCATTGCTCTGGTCGGCAAAGGGGTTACTTTCGATTCCGGTGGAATTTCCCTGAAACCCTCTGAAAAAATGGATGAGATGAAAATGGATATGGGGGGTGCTGCCACCGTTCTCGGTACCATGCAGGCTGCAGCAAAGATGAAGTTACCGCTCAATCTGGTGGCAGTGGTTCCGGCGGTAGAAAATATGCCATCGGGGACAGCGATCCGCCCCGGCGATATTCTGACCTCTCTTTCCGGGAAGACCATTGAAGTTTTGAATACCGATGCGGAAGGGCGGTTAATTCTGGCCGATGCTTTGACCTATGTCGGGCGTTATCAGCCCCGTGTCGTTATCGATCTGGCAACTTTGACCGGAGCCTGCATCATTGCTCTGGGCAATCAGGCGGCCGCTGTTCTCGGGAATCATGACGGGCTGATTAGGCAATTGCTTAAGGCAGGGGAGCGGAGTGGTGAGCGATTCTGGCAACTGCCCCTCTGGGATGAGTATGCAGCTTTGATCAAAAGCGACTTTGCCGATGTAAAAAATACCGGTGGGCGGGCAGCTGGAACCATTACTGCCGCCGCTTTTCTCCAGCAGTTTGCTGATAAGTACAAATGGGCACACCTCGATATTGCAGGAATGGCCTGGGCAGAACAGGGGAAAGCGGGTCAGCCAAAAGGGGGAACCGGATTTGGGGTGCGGGCGTTGATTGAATATCTGCGTGGGGAAATAAAATAACGGATTTATGCCCAGAGATTTTTTTACCACTGAGACACAGAGAAAACCAAAAGAAATCGTAGGGGCAGACCGATGTGTCTGCCCTGGTTTTGGTGATGAAAGAAAAGACGGGCGGACACATCGATCCGTCCATACACCTCCAGGTTTTCTCTGTGTCTCAGTGCCTCTGTGGTTAATGATAGGTGACTTTGCCTTGTGGTCGTGCCGAATATCGATGGAAAAGCCCCCTTTCCAAAATCTTTACATGACATTAAAGCTGTTGCTAAATTGCTGCGTTAGGTTAGCAGCCTGTCGGACTATCAATGAACTGGCTGCAAATTCGCCTGTTTGGCCCATATTTTCAGCTCCTTTTCGACCAATAGCTACGGCTATTACTCTCAAATGAGCCAAAATCTGGTCTCAAGCATACAAATTTTCGCTTCAGTCCTGATAGTCCGACAGGCTGCTAGAAGTTTGTCGGACTATCATAAATCCCACTCAATTTATAGAGATTAAATAGATGCGTTTTTCTGATTCAACTCCCGAAACTGATTTGCCCAAAGGGGTGCGCGATTTTCTCCCCCTTAAAGCGGCTAAAGTCGAATATCTGCAGCAGCAATTGCAGCAGGTCTATACCGCTTGGGGTTTCCGTCCGGTCATAACCCCACAACTGGAGTTTCTGGATGTCCTGGAGCGGGGTTTTGGGGAAGGTTTGCGGGAACGGACCTTTCGGTTTGATGATCGTCAAAGCGGTCGTTTGCTGGCGTTTCCTCCCGATATGACTCCGCAGATTGCCCGGATTGCGGCAACCCGTATGAGTGAACGGCCGTTGCCACTAAGGCTCTGTTACAGTGGCCGGGTTTTGCGCCATACCGAGCAACAGGCAGGTAAGGATCGGGATATTTTTCAATCGGGAGTTGAGTTGATCGGTCTTGACGGTCCTGAAGCCGATGCTGAAATGATCGCCATGGCGGTTGAATCCCTGATCGCAGTTGGTGCGCAGGAGTTCACCATCGATATCGGTCAGGTTGAGTTCTTTCGTGGGGTGATGGACGGGTTGCCTTTGGCCCCCCGCTTGGCTGAGCAGGTTGCCGATGCGATTTTGCGTAAAGATAGTTCTGAACTGAAACTGTTGCTGGTTCAGAGTGAGCTGGAAGATAATACCTGTGAGGAAATTCTCGCCCTGCCACGACTTTATGGCGGTCGCGAAGTTTTACAACGGGCTGAAAAGTCAGTGAGTAATGAGCGTTCCCGCAAAGCGCTGGACAGTCTGGCTCAGGTATTGGATGTTCTCGATGTCTATGGCGTTCTTGACCATGTGACGATTGACCTTGGTGAACTGCGCGGACTGAATTATCATACTGGAATTACTTTCCAGGGTTTTCTCGCCGGAGTCGGGCAGACTGTCTGCAGTGGTGGTCGCTATAATAATTTGACTGAAAAGTACGGTTTTTCTGCCCCATCCACAGGATTTACTTTTAGTTTGTTGCATCTCTTATTTGCCTTGGATAAAGTATTAGATGAGCGGGTTGTCCCCAGCTGTGACTTGTTGATTTTTTCGACCGGTGAAAATTTGCGGGCGGCGCAACAATTGGCATGTCAGCTGCGAAACCGTGGCTATTCGGTCGCCCGGGATATCCTTGATCGCACTCAGACGGAGGCTCTCGAATACGCCAGGCAGATGAATTATCGCTATATGGCGGTGGTTGCCGAAGCGGATCGGGATGTTGAAATAATTTCGCTGCTGGATGGGAAACATCAACAAGTTTCCTGGCAGCGGTTGAATCAGAGCGATTTTGAGTTACAATAAACATTAAATTGTCGGTGACATCAGGTCATTGACCTAACAGGAGCAAAATAAGGCCATGGCCAACGTAATTATCGTCGGAGCCCAATGGGGTGATGAAGGCAAGGGAAAGATTGTTGATATCTACACCGAGTACGCACAGGAGGTGGTGCGCTATCAGGGGGGGAATAATGCTGGACATACCTTGGTGATCGGCGATGAAAAAACTGTTCTGCACTTGATCCCTTCCGGGATTCTGCATGAGGGGAAGCGTTGTATCATCGGTAACGGAGTGGTCCTCGATCCCAAGGTTTTTCTCGGAGAGATTGATGGCTTAAGAAAAAAAGGTTATATGAAGGATGATAGTCAGTTGATGGTCGATGGGGCTGTTCACTTGATTATGCCTTATCATAAAAAGATCGATATCGCCCGGGAGCTAAAAGCGGGAGCCAAGAAAATTGGTACCACCGGACGGGGGATCGGTCCAACCTATGAAGATAAGGTTGGTCGCCGCGGTATCCGCTTTGCCGATCTGCTCAAGCCGGAGACTTTCAAGCGTAAATTGCATGAAGTTCTGCCGGAGAAAAACTTTTATCTCGAAAAATTCCTCGGGGAAGAACCTCTGTCTGAAGAGGCAATTGCGGAGGAATATCTTGGTTACGCAGAACGTCTGCGTGTTTATCTGGGGCGTGCTTCACTCACTCTGGATAAGGCGGTCAAAGCGGGTCATAATATTCTCTTTGAGGGGGCGCAAGGAAGTCTCCTTGATGTCGATCATGGAACCTACCCATTTGTCACCTCATCTTCAACGATTGCCGGTGGAGCTTGTACCGGAGCAGGGATCGGACCGCACCTGATCAATGAGGTCATTGGTATCTCCAAAGCCTATGTGACCAGGGTTGGGGAAGGACCATTTCCGACTGAGCTGGATGATGAAATGGGCGAGCAATTGCGCGCTGCCGGAAACGAATTCGGGGCAACAACCGGTCGTCCACGTCGTTGTGGCTGGCTCGATATCGTTGCCCTGCGTGAAGCAGTCCGTACCAATGGCTTAACCGGGATTGCCCTGACAAAAATGGATGTTCTCAGTGATCTGGATACGGTCAAGGTTTGTACTGCCTACCGCTATAAAAATGAATTTCTGGAAGAGTTTCCACAGGACTATGATGTGCTGAGAG